>JAAEPF010000032.1 GCA_024222295.1 Actinomycetes bacterium | reverse complement strand
GAGCTCTCGGCTTCGGTTGTGGTGGTCGTGGTCTCGTCGCTGCTGTCGTCGTCATCTGAGCAGGCGGCGCCTACCAGGGCCACGCCTGCGAGCATCGCGACGAGTGTGAAACGGAACTTCTTCATGGGATTCATCTCCTGTGGGACGCCCCGGTTGCGGGGGTTGCACCTCTGTGGTGCTGGGGGATGATTCGCACGAGGTCTACGGTCCGGATGCACCAATCACGAGAAACTGGCCCGCCCGTTCTCGCTCTGCGCCGGTGGGCTGTGTAGCTCAGAACTGCGGTGTGAGCTGTTCCGCATACCCTGACATCGAACGGGCGCAGTCGTTGCAGATGCCTTGCTTGATCTCAGGCAGGGGCTCTCTGTCCAGCTGTTGCCGACTCCAAACCAGTTCGTCGAGCGAGATCCACCCGTTGTCGGCGCGGCCGCGGGCGCACCAGCAGCAGAGCTCGACCGTGTCGCCCTCGTGTTGGCGCTCCGAACCGCGACGCACGAGCGGGATCTCGGGGCGGGCTTCCTCGAAAACGAGACTTGAGCGGAAGTTCACAGACCCGTCTTCGCCGGGTTGGACGTCGATTTCGTACCACCGGCGCATGCCCGGTGCATCGCAGCGGAAGGGCACGGTCGCGGCCGAGTGCTGCCGTCGTACCTCTGACACCACGAGCTGCCAAACCCTGCGGGCGTTCTCGCCCTGGATCTGGTCCCAAAGGGTGAGCTGTGGGCGGTCCTTGGCAAGTTCCTCGCCGTCGTTGTCGAGTGCGAAGCGGTCCCAGTCGCCACCGGTCGAGGTGACGACATCGTTGCAGTCGATCGAGTACTCGACGACGACCGGCGCGGATATCACCGGCACCGCCACCGCATCTTCGATCCGATCGAACAGTCCCTGCGGTGGCTCGAGTGACGAGGCGGGCCTGTCGGTGTCTCCGCCGAGGGACGCGCCAGACCAAGTCCGCTCGTCGGCATGAGTTTGGTCGGGGTGTCCCACTGCTCGGTCCTAGCGTGCGTCTTGACTCGATCCCGATACGTGGGAACGACGTCACGGTTTCTTGGCTACTCATTCCTTCGCTGTGCGACAACCCACCGGATGCACTGCGGCAAGAATGAGACAGAAACGTCAGAGTGAGGAGGGTACTGCTAGCGGCGGCCGAGGATTGCCAGCAAACGCAGGAGCATCAGGTACAGCCAGATCAGGGTGACCATCAGCCCGTAGGCGCTGTACCACTCGAGCCACTTCGGTGCCCCGGTCTGCACCCCGCTCTCGATTGCCGCGAAGTTGAGGGTGAGTGTGAGTGCCGCCAGCACGATCGCGGCGATGGTCACCACCAGCCCGACAGCACGGAACTCCTCTGAATAGAGGAACGGGGCGTCGAAGATCGCGAGTACCCACACGAACAGGTAGAACAGCGCGAGACCGCCCAGGCCGGCGGCCACCCCGAAGGCCATCCGTGCGGTTGGCTTCACAATCCGGGTGACGTACAGCAGCAACGACACCGCGAACACACAAACCGTGGCCGCAACAGCGGCCGCCACGATGCCCTCGGTCTGGGAGTCGAACATGGCGGAGATCGCACCGAGGATGTAGCCCTGCAACAGGGCGTAGATGAACCCGGGCACCATCGCCCGTCTGGGGTTGAGCGACGTGTAGATCCCGACTCCGAAAGCCAGCAGCGAGGCGATCCAGAAACCACCGGGCACCGTGACCGTGACGGTTCCGTACCCATCAGCAGCGTCGGCCGTGGCGGGGTCGACTGTCGCATTCCAGCCCCACGAACCAGCGATCAGCAGGGCGATGAGGTACAGCAACGTCTTGAGCGCGACCCCACCCACTGTCATGGGGCGCGGGTCCGAACTCGCCAGGGCCTGCTTCACCTCGGGCTTGTCGAAGGCCGGGTTTCCGCCTTCGTTCTGCATCATCTGTGCGGCCATGTGGTGAACCTATGGGATAACCCGGCCGGAGGTCGGCAGCCTGCCCGGAATCCCGCGTACGGGCTGACGGGTTGATGCTTTGCAGATCGGATGCATCCGGTGGGTCCCGCCAGCCCGAAAAAGGGGTCATGCGTACAAACAATCTGGTCCGTCTCGCCTTTCTGCCCCTCGCGCTCGTGGTTGCTGCATGCGCCCCGATGGCCGGCCCGGAGCGCACGACCACCGTCGAATCGGTGGACGTGGAGCGCTACCTGGGCACCTGGTACGAGGTTGCGAGCATCAAGCAGTTCTTCTCGGTCGGCCTCGTCAACAGCACCGCCGAGTACTCGCTCCTGCCCAACGGCAATATCCGGGTGTTCAACTCCGGTAACTACTTCTCCGCCGACGGACCACGGTCGGAGATCATCGGCTCGGCCGTTCCGGTTGACTCGACCAATTCACGCCTCAATGTCTCGTTCACCGGCTTCAACTCGGCGGAGCCGCCCGGGAACTACTGGGTCGTCGACCTCGACCCGGACTACCAGTGGGCGATCGTGAGCAACCCCGGCGGTGACACCGGCTTCATCCTCTCGAGGACGAAGCAGATCTCCGACGAGCTCCGGGCCGAACTGCTCCAGCGGGCCGCTGATGCGGGCGTGGACACGTCACGTATGACAGTCACCGAGCAGTTCTGAGCTGCCGCTCCGCTGCTTCGGCGAGATTGGCGATCATCGACCCGAACACGATGTTGTGCAAGGGGCTCACCGCCCACCAGTAGGCATGGCCCAGGAGCCCGTGAGGTATGAACGAGGCTCTCTGGGCCAACCTGCAGCTGCCCGTTCCCAGGTCCTCGACCTCGAACTCCAGCCACGCCTGTCCGGGCAGTCGCATCTCGGCACGCAGGCGCAGCAGGCGGGGTCGGTCCACCACTTCCACGCGCCAGAAGTCCACTGCGTCGCCGACCACCAGTTGGTCGGGATCGCGGCGGCCGCGCCGCAGTCCCACACCTCCGGCCAGCCGGTCGAGTAGCCCCCTGATCCCCCACGCGAGGGGGAACGAGTACCAGCCCCGTTCACCGCCGATTCCCTCAACCACCCGCCACAGCCTTTCCGATTCTGCGACTACGACTTCGGTGCGGTAATCCCGGTAGGCAGTGCCACCGCTCCACTCGGGGTCGGTCGGTATCGGGTCGCTCGGTGCTCCCGGCCACTCTGCTCCCGACCACCGTGTCTGCACCTCGGCCCGGCCGATCTTCTCCAGGGCGCGGCGTACCGATTCGTCGAACCCGTAGCGTTCGGTGGGAATCAGCGATTCGATGTCGTTTTCCGATGCCACGGCGTTGTTGCGCAGCGACTCTATGAGCGGCTGGGCGATGGCCTTCGGAACGGGTGTGACAACGTTGACCCACTGGCTCGACAGCCAGGGCGACAACACGGGCACGGGGATGATCCATCGGTGCCGTAGTCCCGCAACCCGGGCGTATCGCTGCATCATCTCCCGGTAAGAGACGACGTCGGGGCCACCGATGTCGAATCGCCGGTTCGTGTCGTGGTCGAGTTCGAGTACGCGTTGGAGGTACGAGAGCACGTCGCGCACGGCGATGGGCTGCACCAGCGAGTGAACCCATCGGGGTGTGACCATGACCGGCAGTCGCTCGGTCAGGTACCGGAGCATCTCGAACGACGCCGAGCCACTGCCAATGATCACACCCGCCTGCAGCACCACCGCGGGGACTTCGCAGTCGAGGAAGATCTGGCCCACTTCCGCCCTCGAGGCGAGGTGCGGAGAGGCTGATTCGCCTTGGGGAACGAAGCCCCCCAGGTAGACGATCCTGTGCACACCGGCATCTCGCGCCGCCAGGGCCGAGTTGCGGGCCGCACGACGGTCCGACTCCTCGAAGTCGGCTCCGGTGCCGATCGAGTGAACCAGGTAGTAGACGACGTCGATGCCATCGAATGCCGGCACCAGCGATTCCGCTTCCAGGGCATCACCCTCGACGATCTCGACCTGGTCCGCCCACGGGACTCCAGTGAGGCTCGCCGGGCGGCGGGTCAGGCACCTCACGTGGTGACCTTCCGAGATCAGCAGAGGCACAAGTCGCCCGCCGATGTAGCCGGTCGCTCCCATCACGAGGACTCTCATCCAAGCGCCGCCTTGTACGCGTGAATCACTCTCTCGCGCGCCAGCGAGTGGTCCACGATCGGGTGCGGGTATGTGTGTCCGAGACGCACTCCTGCTGCTTCGAGCACGTCAACCGGGGCCGCTGCTGGTTCGTGGATGTGGGGCGGCGCGAGGGCGGCCAACTCCGGAACCCAACGGCGGATGTAGTCGCCGCCGGGGTCGAACTTCCGAGCCTGCGTCGTCGGATTGAACACCCTGAAGTATGGCGCGGCGTCTGGGCCGGTGCCCGCGACCCACTGCCAGTTGCCTGCGTTCTGGGCGACATCCCCGTCGACGAGGTGGCGGCGGAAGAACCGCTCGCCGTGCCGCCAGTCCACGAGAAGGTCCTTCACCAGGAAGCTCGCTGCGATCATCCGGGCGCGGTTGTGCATCCATCCGGTCTGGAGAAGCTGGTTCATGGCGGCGTCGACCACCGGGAATCCTGTTCGGCCCCCTTCCCACGCGGCGATGTCGCGGGGATCGTTGGTCCAGTCGATCCGGTCGTAGCCCGCACCGATCGATCGGCGGGGCAGGTCCGGTTGATCGGCGAGTGTGTGCGCCCACCAGTCGCGCCATGCGAGCTGTCGCACGAACGCGGCCCGCCCTTCAGTTGCATTGCCGACCCGTTCCACGACCGCCCGGGCCGACACGGTGCCGAAGTGCAGGTCGGCCGACAGCATCGAGGTGCCGGAATCGGCCAGCAGGTCGCGGCTCTCGCCGTACTGGTCGACCATCTCCAGCCATTCCTCCAGGCGCGCCGATGCGCCGGCCTCGCCGGGCTGGAAGCCGGGCTGCTCGCTGGGAGCGGGCACGCCCTTGCCCGGGAGCTCGAACACCTCCGCTGGGCCGGGCTCCGGCCATGGTTCGATCGGTGTCTCGATCCATCTTCGGTAGAACGGGGTGAACACTTTGGACAGAGAGCCGGCACGAGTGAGCACGGCTCCGGGGGCGTGCACGGTCGAGCCGTCCAACTGGATGACCGGCGCCTCGACCGCCAGCGAAACCGCTGCGTCGCGCGATCGGGCGAAGGGGGACTGGTCGCGGTTGACGTAGAGCGCTCCGCCGCTGCACTCGGACACCATCGAGGGCACCGTCGTCGTAGCGGGTCCAGCTCGCACGCTGAGGCCACCTCCGAGCTGTCGGAGCCTCGCGTCGAGGGCTCGGAGATTGGCGAACAGCGCGTCTCGACGACGGGCGCCGGCGGCATCTATCAGGCTCGGCTCCAGCACGAAGATGCCGACCACTCTGTCGTGATTGTTGGTCGCTTGAGCCCAGGCCGGGTTGCCCTCGAGGCGGAGGTCGCGACGGAACCACACCGCCCCGGTACGGGATTCACGGGGCTCGACGTCAGCGGTCTCACTGAACATTGGCATCCACCAGAGTGATACCACCCGTTACCTGTGACCGGGCCGCGGCGGTCGGAGCCACACCGGTGGTGCACAGGTCGGACTCGCCTGGCGGCGGCCCGGCAGAAGGTGACGTGCGCTGCCCGCTCGCTGCGTGATCGTTGACGCCACGTCACTGCCGGAACTGGGGTCATGCGTGGTCGTCGGAGAGGGTCCCGCTGCCAAGGGGGCCGAGGAGGAAGTCGAACACCGCGTCTGCAACCACGTAGTCGCCGATGATCGGCATTGCGTGTTCTCCGTGGTCGAGTGTCTCCAGCCAGGTGGTGGTTCCGCCACAGTCCCAAACTGTCGCGGTGGCCAGGTCGTTGACGACGTGCTCGGTCTGCGTGGGCCCATCAGGGCAGTGGCCGTTGGCTGCGGCCCAGGTCTCGACGGTGGGTACCACCGCCGGGAAGTCGAGCCCCAGCAGCAGTTCGGTGCTGGTGAACCCACCGTCGTACGCGATCGAGTTGTCGGTGAGGCTGTGGATCTGCATCGTGGGAACAGGCGCATTCGGTAGGCACGACGTGATGTGGGTGCCCGATGCCGAGACCAGTCCCGCAAGGCGGTCCGCCCGGACACAGGCGTACTGGTACGCGGTGATGCCGCCGAGCGATCCTCCCGCGATGGAGATCTGGTCACCAGCGACGTCGGGCCGCGTCGCCAGGTAGGCGGTCAACTTGTCGAAGAACAGGAAGTCGTCGATGTATGCCGTGTTGGCTGGAGTGCAGCACACGCCAAGGTTCCAGGCATTGCCGTGGCCCTGCGGGAAGACTGCGATGAACCTGCGGGCGTCGACGTTGAATTCGGACTGGACCTGGCCGGCGATCGTGCGCGCACCGTTGCCGTTGCCGTGCAACACGATGACCACGGGCAGCCGTTCACCGCTGTGGACTTCCAACGGCCTGTGGAGGATGAACTCGCGCAGACTGCTGCCAACGCCCATCGAGTGCCGTTCCTCCACGATGGAGGTCGCCTCGGTGTGCCATGTATGAGCACTCGGGTCGCCTGCCGGCGGTGTTGTGCAGGCGCTGCAAACAAGAAACAGCAGGACTGCCAGCACTGGCCCCCTGCTGTGGTGTGGAAGTCGCACGTCCGTCTCCTTGGTCGCTTCGTCGCCCGGTGAGTACGTGCCCAACGCCGCGCGGACGCGCGGGCGTCCGGGACCCGGCGGGTCACAGGCGTGTGGCAGCCCGTGACCCGCCAGGACCTTGGATCTGGACGAGTCCCTCCGCTCCAGATGGACGATTCGGGCCCGGGGGGCGAATCCCGATGCCCACCATCCATTCACTCACCGCAGGCCGGTGTGGCCAACCGAACAGGTGACCGAAAGGGCCACAGATCACGTCCGATACGCGCCCGAATTCACTCTCTGCGCAGCCAGAGTCCAACGATCACCACGCTGGGTGTGTGTCGCCGGCTTGGCTCGGAGTCGGAGCGCGATCTGCGCCCGGGAGCCCGTCCCGCTTCGGAGCGCTCAGAAGCTGATGTGAGCCACGCGCGCGCGCCACTCACCGAGATCCACGTAGTCGCGCAGTTCTCTGATCAGACCGGTCTCGGGGTCGAACTCGAGGACCCCGTTGCACTTCACGGCGTGCTCGATGCCGTCGATCCAGAAGCGGTCCACCCGTTCCAGCCATGCCGTGTGTTCGTCGTATGACTCCGTGACGACGTCCCAACGCACCTGGCTGCTGCGGCGCAGGATGGGGTCGAGCATTGCCCTTATCGCCTCGCGACCTCTGGCGGGCGAGTGCGGCACGTTCTGCCAGGTGCCGTCCGGCTCGAAGCACGCCACAACGGCCTCTACATCGCGATCCGCCACGGCATCGAGCAGTCGGGCCGCGGTCGCGTTCGGTGAGTTCCCCATGGCTGCAAGCTAGTTACTGGGAGTTCGCGTTCCGCCAAGTGGCAATGGAGTGTCGCCAGGTCACGTCTCGTCGGGGTGACGGTCTTCCAGAACCTCGGCCCAGCGGCCGCGACCTGTTTCGCGGAGCCGATCGAGGTAGGCGGGAAGGTGTCGGCGCGTGTGGTACGGACCGCCCTCCGCAAGCACCACATCCATCGGGTCTGTTCGCGCGGGTCCCGCTTCGAGCTGCGCGGCGGTCCAGTGCTCCAGCACGCCGGCGAGTTCGGCAGTTCGCTCCGGCCGAGCAGTGGCGAGGTCGACCTGTTCGTGGGGGTCGGCTTCGATGTCGAAGAGCATCTCCTCGGGCCAGTGGCCGTGATGACCGTCGTGCCAGGTGCGCAGGTAGAGGTCGCCATCCGCTGTGCGCACGCCGCGCTGGCATGACCATGCACCCTGGGTCAGCACGAGGTGCTCGCGACCCGCCTCAGTTCCCTCGCCCAGCTCGGCTGCCACCGAAATGCCGTCCCACCGCTTCGGCGGTTCGATTCCCGCGAGCTCCGTGGCCGTGGCTGCGACATCGAGGTGGTAGTGCAGACCCGAGTAGGTGCGGGGTGCAACGCCTGGCCATCGCAGCACCGATGGGATGTGACACGTCGCCTCGTCGGCGGCCTGGTGGTCCGCGTAGACGCCGAGCTCGCCGAAGGCCTCCCCGTGGTCGGATGACACGAGCACGGCGGTCTCGTCGCCAACCCCGAGCTCGGCCAGCTTGTCCATCACGATGCCAACGTGCCGGTCCGCGTAGCGGATGCCCACGTCATATCCGTCGAACGCCTTCTTCACATCGTGCATCGACGCGAGGTTCCACGGCTGGCGAGGTGGCGGCTTGCCCCACTCGTCGGGGCTGTATCCCCATGGTTCCTGCGCGCTGTGGGGCCCCGGCAAGTCCCAGTTCGCGGCCCGCACTTCCTCGGTGTGCCAGGCAGGTGCCGGATCGTCGGCAAACGGATTCCCGTAGTCCTCGGGGGTGTTGTACGGGGTGTGTGGATCCCAGAGGTGCACGTGCAGGAACCAGTTGTCGGTTTCACCGTTGCGGTCGAGCCAGTCGAGGACTCCGGGCGTCACCTGGTGTGCGCATTCGCCGCCCATCCCGCGCATCAGGTTCGCCGCCTCCATGAACCCTGTGTTCCACCACTGCGCCGAATGGCGGAAGGGGAACGACGAGAACGATGCAGTCCGCCAGCCCGACCAGTAGAAGGCGCCGGCCCAGGACGTGAATCCGAACCGGGAGAAGAACTCGCGCCGGGCACCTTCGGGAATCGGGTCCGCAGCGGCGCCGCCATGGTTGACCACCCCGTTGCGGGTGCCGAAGCGTCCTGTGATCAGGGCGGTGCGACTGGGCAGGCACGGCACATCGCTCGCGTACACGTTTTCGAAACGCACCCCGTCGGCCGCGAGCGCGTCGATGTTGGGGGTGGTGTCGCGGTGGTAGCCGGCGCAACCGAGGTGGTCAGCGCGCAGTGTGTCTATGTCGAAGTAGATGAACCGCACTACGCGGGTTTCCCCGCACCGGCCGGTGTTTCGGCCGCGGCCGCTTCCTCATCGAGCGCATGGCGCAACCGCCTGCCGCACAGGTAGCCGCCGGCTGCGAACACAGCCGCGCCGACGACCGCGAAGCGAATGCCGCGCGCCATGTCGTCCTTCGTCTGTTCGATCGCCGATGCAAACGCCTCGTCGCTCTTCTTCTCGGCCACGGTGTCGCCCGAATCGGTGGTCGGAGGGTGAACCTGTGCGGAGAACTCGTAGAGCTGCTCGAGCTCCGTGCGCTCGGAACTCGTGAGCTCCGATTCGTCGACTCCGGACTCTGCGAGGTTTACCGAGCCGAGCAGGACCGTGGTGAGCAACGCACCACCGATGGCGCCGGCGAGGAGACGGGCCGAAGTCTGGGTTCCGCCGGCGACTCCCGACAGTGTCTCGGGCACATCCGCGAGCAGCATCGACACCAGGATCGAATATGCGGCACCCCACGCGAAGCCGTTGACCACGAGGGCCGGAGCCAGCCACCACGTCGCGGCATCTGCCGAAATGAGAGGCACCAGCGACAGAGTTGCTATTGGCTGCACGGCCAGGGTCCATATGACGGCGACGCGCTGGGAGACGTTGATCCGCGAGATGATCGGACCACCAAGTGCCATGCCCACGCCGAGAGGGGCGAGGGCGATACCTGCGCCGAGCGGGTCCTTGTCGAGCACGTACTGCGCGTAGAGCGGGATCATCAGCAGCAGCCCGAACACGCCCGCGGTCATCAGCGCTGCGGCGGCCGTTCCCCATGTGAACGTGGGGACCCGGAACAGCTTCAGCTCGAGCACGACGCCCAGCCCGCGTCGCACACGCACCCGCTCCAGGTACACGAACCCGGCCACGAGCACGATGCCCACGGCGAGGAGGATGGGCACCGGCGACACGGGCAGGTCCCACGTGGCCGCTCCCCCGAGGATGGTGTCACGATCGGGGGACCACCAACCGAGGCTCGTGGCCTCCTGCAGCGCGAACGTGATGCTCGCGACGCCGATGACCAGAAGGCCCGCGCCGAGCAGGTCGAAGCCCTTCTCGACAAGCTTCACTGCGATTGGTCGGATCGTCATCGAGGAGCCGACCACCGCTACGACCATGATCGGCACGTTGATGAAGAACGCCCATCGCCACGAGGCATAGGTCGACAGGAAACCGCCGACCAGTGGACCGAGTGCCATCGCGGAGCCGATCACTGCGGTCCAGACCGAGAAAGCAGTGGCTCGCGACGGACCGCTCGGGAACTCGTGGTTGAGGATCGACATCGAGGCGGGAATCGTGATGGCGAGCACCAGTCCCTGGATGACCCGGCCGAGGATCAGGATCCCGAAGTTGGGGGCGATGCCGGTGATGAAGGATCCCACTGCGAAGGTGGCCGCACCGACGAGGAAGGCCTTGCGGGCTCCCACGAGGTCCGACACCTTGCCCATGAGGACCATGAATGACGAGGCGACGACCATGTAGACGGTGACGACGAGGCTGGCGTCGTCGGCCGACACACCCAGGTCCGACACGATCGACGGCACCGCGACGTCAGTTACCGAGAGGTCGAGTGCGATGACCAGCAGCGCGAGCGCCAGGAATCCGAACCCTGTCCACTGGCGGGCTCCCGCAGCTGCGCTGTCGGGGCCCTCGTCTGCAGCGGTTGGTGAAACGGCGGCGCTTGACCGTGCAGCGTTTGGTTGGTCTTCGTGGTCGGGTCCGGTCACGCAAGAACACGCTAGCGAGAGCCGGCTCGACCCGGGGGCCCTGATGTGATGTTCGTCATATTTTTGGTGGACGCCAGGAATTGCTGGCTGGTACGTTCATCCCGATCGACTCCAGGGGGTCGACGATGGCTGTTGAGGCGATGCAGGCGATTGACGGGCGGCAGGCGCGCAGCATGCGCACCATCGCGCGCATGCTCGAGGCTGGTGCCCTCGTCCTGCGGGAGGTGGGCTCCGTCGACGAGCTCTCCGTGTCGATGGTCTGCGAGCGTGCTGGTGCTTCACGCAGTTCCATGTACAACAGCTTCGGCAGCCAGGCGGCCTTTCTGATCGCACTGCACGAGCAGCTCAACCGTCAGGCGCTGGAGCGCATAGGTGGCGAGCCCATCCAAGCGGGAGGGAACCGCACCACACGCAGGGGGCTCGAGGCGCTCCTGTCCTCTGCGGTCGACTTCTCGGCGCAGCACCTCTGGTTCGTGGCCCGCATGCACCCCCTCATCGGCCGTGATCCGGCGCATGCCTCCCTGCACGCAGAGCTCGAGAGAGGTCTCGCAAGCGTCATGCACCGATCTCTGGTAGAGATCGGTTACGCGCCGGCGTTCGACACGGAACGGCGCCGCCGGCTTGTCGCGTGGACGGTGGTGACGAGTTCCATCCGCGGCACCGGGGGGCGCGTTCCGTTCCTCGACCCCGACTCGCCGGCTGAGTCGGGCGCACTCTGCTCGCTCGCCGGGACACTCGAATCGTACGCGAAGCTTGGCGAGGTAGATGTGCCCGTGGAGTGGGTCGAGAAGCCTCAACACCAGTCGAGGCTCAAGGGCTGCGGCGCCGTTCGGGAACGAATCCTCGATGCTGCCGAGGGCCTACTCGTTGAACGCCGCGATTCGAGTGACGTCACGGTGCTCGAAGTGTCCATAGCTGCCGACACTTCCCAGTCGGTGATCTACGACAATTTCGGCTCCAGGCTGGGTCTGATCCAGGCCGTACTGGACCGGATGCTCGATGAGTCCGTTGCCCTCTCAATCGATGCGATGCCGGATCCCGACGGCAACGACGTTACCGATGTCCTTCACTGGACATGCAAGGCCTACTGCCTGTTGCACTCGATGATGGCCGCCCGGATGCATGCCCTCGGGGCATTCGAGACTCCGGACAGAGTAGGGCCGGGCATAGGTCGCGCCCTTGCGGGAACCGAGGAGGTGCTCATACGGGCAGCGATTCGGAAGCTGCCGGGGTGGGTAGGAGCATCGGACAGCGTCGACGACGTCGTAGTTGCGGTCCGGTTGTCGAAGGCAATGCTCCAGGGCGCCTTCTTCGGACCGACTGCCTTCGCGTCGGAGTTGGGATACGGACTCTCCGGCCTCACCGCTCAGTTGGCGGCCATGACTACTTGCCGTCTCGATGCTCCGCTGGACCACGCATCGGCGGTTCCGTAGTGCGCGTTCCAAAACCTCAACATACGTTCACCCGGGGAAGGGGCCAGGCCATGCTCCGCGGCCTACGCAGAGTGGAGTGCGACAAAGGGGACGAGCCAGATGTTCCGGTTCAGTAGGGAAGTGTCAGTGGCGAAGCGCCAGGGGCGGGGTCGCAAGCACCTTGTTGGCCTGGGTGCGTTGTTGGGTGCGATGGCACTGGTCTCGGGCGCGTGTACGAACCCACCTTCGGACCCTGACCAGCCGGATCCCGAGATACTGGAGCTGCTCAACGATCCGGACTTCGTCGCCAGCCTGGGCGAGACCGAGGCGGAGCGGGCGGATGCGCTTGCCAGTCTTTCGCAGTGGGCCGGCGAGGCAGGTTCCCAACCTGCCGACCTGGCGGTGTTGCAGCAGAACGAGGCCAACCGCCAGAAGCACCTCGACGCGATCGCAGCCGAGGAGGCCGCTGAGGCAGAGCTGGCGATCGAACAGGCGCAGGCCGAAGCGAAGAGGCTCGAGGAGCTCCAGGTGGGGCCTGAGGTTGAGGATCTACAGAGCGACCGGCCTGATCCCGCAGACAAGTATGACTTCGATTCGGGCCCTGAGCACTGGGAGTCCCTGCCGGGGTTCTCGGAGCAACTACTCGCTGCCGAGGCACGATACTTCGACATTCAGAAAGTGGTTCGTGCGGAGATCGCCTCATATATCAATGAGGGCGTGTTCTATGACCTGATCAAGGATCCCACTTGGCAGCCGCCTGGCCATGAGGACGATGCCCTCTACGAAGCTGTCTGGGCCGAGGAAGTCAGGACGCACCTGCCACCTACGGGCGCCTGTAAGGACCGCGCTGGTGGTAGGCCTGCGCCAAAGCCCGGACTCCGTCCGGGCACCATATACACACCGGAGATGAACAGTTTCTCCGATGTTGACGGGACACCTGACTACATTGGAGATGTGCGGGCGAGCAATTTGGATGGCGAGCCCATCCTAATCGTCGAGGGCCACATCGGAAATCTCGACGAAATCGGTATAAGCGCCGGGCAAGATATCAGGGCACACCTTCAGACCCGTGTAAACATCCTCCTACCCGATGGTTTCGAATCCAGTGCCTATCTAAGGCCTTGGACACTTGGCACACCTATCGAGGTAGGTGAAGTCAAGGTGATGTGCTACACGAACGACTACAACCTTGCGACAGGTCAGCCGATCCGTCGGGCAATGTTCCAGGCTTTCGTCCCATGGAACATGGAGGGCAAGATCGCGGGTGTGGGGCCGTTTGTCGACGCTTCGATAACGGATCCGCTCTTTCAGGTGAAGGCTACAGTCCACGACCCTCTCCAAGCGATATTTGGGTGGGTTCCCCAGCTGTTCTACGGCGCAGACATGGTTACCGCTCACCTCGGTCAGGAGCCTCTGGCTCACAACAAGACCTTCACCAACGGTGGCTTTGGTGTATCGGTAGGTCGTGGCGTGATCTATGACGACAACGGCGTTACAGGTGATGACCTGGAGAGCACGTTGCGGGGTCCTCTGAGTAGTGGCATCACAAGTGCGCTTTCAGGCCTGGACGGCACTTCGGACTGGGTGTGGGGCAAGACCGGAGGTAGTTGGGGATGGGTTGGCTTCCACATAAACAACTCCAACCCCACAACACCGGCAGTTGATATTCAGTGGGACCCGACCAAGTATGCAGGCGCCAATGACGACGAGTACCGACTCAAGGGCACCATAGGCATGGATGACTGGCTGGTCGAGGGTTACGCAAGCACTCCCTTTGCCTTGCTTGGTCTTGTTCCTTGCTACTTCCGCTTCAAGGTTGACTTCAACGCCTCCGTCTATGCGTCCATCGACATAAATGACACAGCACGGACGATCCTCGAGCCGAACATTGAGATTGCACCCCTCTCGCTAAATATCCACAGCATGTTTGCGCAACCGCTGCCGTTGGGATGCAACTCGCTATATGCCTTCCACTGGCTCAACAAGATAGATGACAAGATCAACGCTCAGCTACCGCAGGTCAACGAGGATCTCGCTGAGGAGATCGAGGTTCAGCCAAACGTGCAGAATGCCGTCCCCGCGTCCATTCCGCTGGGCGGTGGAGATGTGATGCAGGCGCTGTTTGCTGGATGGAACAACACTTGCGTGCCTTATGGGTGCAACGGCGGCGGTGCCGGCGACATGGCCATGAGCTGGGCCGGTTTGGAGGCGACCGGGGACTTTCGGTTTACCGACGATCTTGGACCATGGGTCAGTCGCCGATTCCCGGTATCCTACTCACCTCCAACGAACGACACCGCCAATGGCAGGGTCCGCCAACATTTCGGTCCACAGAATTGGATAACGGATTTCGGGGCATGGGTGAATCCATCGGTTCTCAACCAGATGCTTCGGGTGGTGGCGGAGTACGGGAAGCTCGATCTCAATCTCGATCCGGGCACCCCAGGGCTCGCGCGGTCTTCTCCGGTCTACTTGAGCAAGCCCGTTGCCGACGACAAGCCCATAGCTCTCTTTCTTCCTCACCTTGAACTGCGACAAGGAGGCAATACCAATATCTTCGCCATGGATGCCTATGCTGCAATCGGCGTCGGCTTCGATCCTGCAACACGTAAACTCGTGCCGGCGCCAGTGTCGCCAGCTGACCCTGGTCTTAGAATCAGGGTGAACACCTTGAAGTGCGACTCGCCCCTATATGCAGTATGCGTTGACGTGGTGGGACTGGTGGATGATGTGGTGAATTGGGTAGGAAATACACTACTCAATCCCATGTTGGAAAGCTCTATCGGGCAAGTCACGATTCCCAATACAGGTGGGTTCTCACTTTCGGGGTTCGAGGTCCTCAACGAAGACGGACACTTGGGCTTCAGGTCGAGTGTTGGTGCACCTCAACTGAGGGCGTGGGGAGGGATAGATGCCGCTGCCTACGGCTTTGACACATTCCATGAGGGCTTGGGCGGAACGGGAGATGTCACCTATGCGTGGACGGTTCGCGACATGGTCAGCAACACAATCGTCTTCAACTACACGGGCACTGCACACCAGTTCACGGGGCTTGACGCGACATCGTTGACCACGTTCGATCCTGGCTTCGGCCCGGCCTTCAAGATCGTCAAGGCCACCATCGTCGCAACTCGCGGGGGTCAGAGCATCAGCACCGAACACACACTCCAGCTCGTTGTCTAGGAGCCGAGGATCCACAAGGTATAGCGAGACGTCAGTCGGCAGCGCAGAGTGCGACGTAGCCACTACATCACTAAGAGTGGTCAACGACCCCGAAATTTCCCGAAGTGTGGGGCTGAATGGCCCATTGCCACCACTTTGTGCGTTCGCCGGTGTAGGTTCCCCGCCATGTACCGAGAGCTTGCAATGAGCCTTGTGGACTTTGGGGAACGTAAGCACGACTGGGAGTTTCGGCCGTACCAGCTGTGGCCGCCGGAGACCCGCATACTTTGGAAGGGCGAAGTCAACTCGCAATGGGCGGTTTCGTCCCGGCGTTACTCCGAGGAGTTCGTCAGCGAATGGTGCTCCGGCTCCCGTCCATCGGCTGCGCTGGTGGTCCGCGCCGATCGCCCTCCCATCTGCCGGGCACACCGGCTGGTGGAAGGCTCCGTCGTGCTAACACCTCCTGACACGTGGGGATTCAACTGGTTCCGCGGACCGGTCGACTGCCTCGACGTCACAGAGTTCACAAAGGGGGCCGTCGGACTCGACTCCGTCAAGGAGTTCACGGTGCTGCGCCCTTCTGAACCCGCGGCGGCAGCGTTTCGCGAAGTGATGGAGCGCGCCATGGCCAGCCAACAGGACACCACGGCGGCCGAGTTGTCGTCTGCCATCGAGCATTGCGTGGTGGACAGCGTGCAACCCGAGCCGCAGCCTTCGTTGTTGGTGGTGAGCGAGGCTATGGAGTTCATTGCCCGCGACAACCCCAATACCGTTCAGCAGGTCTGGGAAGAGGTCGGGGTGTCGCGAGCGACGCTCTACCGCTCCTTCGAATCCGCAGTCGGCATCGGCCCCGCCCGCTGGCTGAAGCTCCGCCGGCTCAACCGGGTTCGGTCACGGCTCCGGCTGGGCGACGGCATATCGGTGGCCGAGGCTGCCGAGGCAGAGGGCTTCAAGCACCAGGGTTCCTTCGCCAAGGGCTACCGCGAGGTGTTCGGCGAGTTCCCGCGCGAGACAAAGTCCCGCATGGCTGCGCTCACGCTGCGCCAGACCGCCCAGTCGGCAATCTGACGGGCGGCCTCACGGCCGCTTCACACATCCACCAGCAGCGGTGGAAATCTCGTCGGCGCGGATACCCATGCGCACCGGGTCGCGGTCGAGGCCGTTTGTGAACCATGCAAGGGACAAACCGGTTGCCGGGTCCGCCCAGGCGACCTGGCCGCCCGCACCCATGTGGCCGAAAGCGCGCTCCGACACGCTCTGGCCCAGACCACGCATCATCGCATGGCCATCGTCGCCGGCTACGACGAGGCCCAGGGTGCGGTTTGCCGCGACAGATGTCATCGGGTCAGGCATCGTGACGCGGATCTCAGAAGTACCGATACTCAGGGTCTCGGCGCTCCACGGCCCCGACGTGTTGCCGAGCAACGCCTGGTAGAACATCGCCAGCTGGGCGGCGCGCGATATCGCCCCGCCCGCGGGCTGGCCGGTCGCGCGAAACACGGGATCGTCGTGAAGCAGGAGTGATGCCTGGTCGCTCCCGATCGCGGAGATGTCGAGCCCGATCGCTTCTGCCAGCGATGCATCTGGAGGGTCGCCCACGGTCGTGAGTGTGGCGGCGGACACTTCCGCCTGCGCTGCCGGTGAGTCGGGAGGGTGGAGCGAACCGAGTGTGATTCCCTCGGTACCGGTGGCAGCGAGCACCTCTGTGCGCACGTAATCACGGAAGTCGCGACCGGTGAGCGCTTCGATCAGGTGCGCGAGCACCCAGCTCGCCGAGGTGCCGTGGTACTCGAAGTGGGTCCCGGGTCGCCACTGCGCCGGCCACCCGGCGAACACCTCGAGTCGGCGAAGCTTGTCGAACCAGTCGGCGTGACTCATCTCGGCATCCGGGAAGCCGGCGGTGTGCGTGAGCAGGTGGGCGACCGTGGTGGCTCCCTTGCCGTTGTCCCCGAACCCTTCCACGACGTCGGCCACGAGCGTGTCCTCGGTGAGCTGTCCCTCCTGCAACAGCAGCCAGACCGCGGACGCGGTAATGGCCTTGGTGCAGGAGAACATCACGTACCGCGTGTCCTCAGGCGCTCCGAATGTGCGGTCCAGCACGAGCGAGCCGTTGTGGGCCAGCGCCACCTGGGCCGAGGGGAGGTGGCCCTCCGCCACTTCCAGACCCGAGCGTTGCGCCAGGCGCGCCACCGCCTCGGCATCGAGGTCTCCGGGTCCGTTTCCGGTCATGCCGCGCTCGCCCTTCTCCTGAATGCCACTTCCACCGGATCCTCGCCCGTGCGGTCCTTGGCCGGCCAGCGCCACCGCGCCCGGACCGCGAGGCCGACCGGAACCACGAACACCCATGTTGCGATCCTGTACTCGAGGTCCTTGATCGCCTGCCAGACGAGTCCGAGATCGATGATGTTCGCGAGGACGACCCCGAAGATGGGAATCAGGATGCCGACGGTCACCAGCGACCGAATCACGGCGCCGTGTCGTTGCATGCCGGTCGGCTGCGCCGCGTCGGCGGGGTCCGTCGCCATGGCGGCGACCCTAGGTGGTCAGCCGAGGGCACGGTAGAGCTCGGCGAGGGTCGTCTGGCCCTCGCGGACATTGAGCAGCCCGGCCTGGACGTCAACCCGACATCCGAGGGCGAGGAGTTCGGGTCGGCCTCGCTGGGCATGGCCATATTCAGCCGTTGACCCGGCTGTCGGTCGGGGCTCCTTGGGCCTACCGTGGTCCCGATGGCTGACCAAGCCCAGTTCAGCGAGCAAGTGGCGCCGTTCATGGACGGCCTCTACGGCGCGGCCATGCGCATGACTCGCAACCCGGCCGATGCCGAGGACCTGCTGCAGGAGACGTTCCTGCGTGCCTACCGGGGATTCGGCAACTTCAGGGACGGAACCAACCTCCGGGCCTGGCTGTACCGGATCCTCACCAACACATACATCAACACCTATCGGGCCCGGCAGCGGCGACCGGAGCAGACCGAACTCGACGAGGTCGAGGACCTGTTCCTGTACCGCCGCCTCGGTGGACTCGAGGCGGCGTCGCTCGGCCGCAGTGCCGAGGACGAGTTGATGGACATGTTCACCGAGGCCGAGGTCAAGGAGGCGATCGAATCGCTTCCGGAGAACTTCCGGGTACCGGTGTTGCTGGCCGACGTCGAGGGATTCGCCTACAAGGAGATCGCTGAGATGATGGACGTCCCCATTGGCACGGTCATGAGTCGACTGCACAGGGGAAGAAAGGCCCTGCAGAAGTCGTTGCACACGTTTGCGGCTGCGCGGGGACTTGCCGCCGAGGAGCCCGAGGTGGTTGAGCAGTGACCGACACCCACGATCACAGAGCCGATGGCGACCCTGACTGCGAGGGCGCGGTCGCGCAGCTCTACGAGTACCTCGACGGCGAGCTCCAGAACGCCGACATGGACACCGTTGCCGAGCACCTCCAGCGTTGCTCGCCCTGCCTCGAGGCCTTCGACTTCCACGCCGAGCTCCGGCGCGTCGTGGCCTCCAAGTGCGCCGAGGAGATGCCGGCCGAGCTGCGCTCGAAGTTGCTCCACGTCGCGGACCGCGCCGACACCGACGGCCCCGGCTGACCGGCACAGGATGTGATCGGCCAGTCGCGTCCCCCTAGAATTGTGACATGTTCGCCGAAGAGACGATCTGGCACTTCTGGTTGGCGGTGCCCCTCGCACTCACTGCCGTCGCGATCGTGGTCGGGATCGTGGCCCTCTACTTCTTCAAGGTCGTGCGCACCCGATACCCCAAGGACACCGCCTGATCCCTCAGGGGGCAGGCGGCTGCGGAACTGCGCGGGCCGGCGATGAGCGACACCGTGGACTGGGAGTTGGCTCGCCGGGTGGCCCGTCGCTTCTCGGGCACGGATCCATTCGCGGAGTCGTACCACGCCGAGGGCCTGGAGGCTGACTTCGAGCGGCTCACCGCGGAAGCCCAGATCCATGTCGAAGCTGAAGTCGGCTTCACCTCACTCGCCGGCGCCGCCCGCGCCCGCGTGGTCGATCGCGGTGACTGGGTGGACGCCAACATCGCCTCGTATGGCCGCTTGCTGCGCCCGGTTCTCGAGACACTCGATGAGCGGATGACCGGACCGGTTGCGACCCTTTCCGGCAAGTTCGCCGGTGCCGAACTGGGGGCCCTTCTCGGGTGGATGTCGGCAAGGGTGCTCGGCCAGTACGACCTACTCGTGCTCGAGGAGGAGGACCCCGACGAGCAGGACATCGTCTACTACGTGGGGCCGAACATCCTGGGCCTCGAGAAGAAGCACTCGTTTCCTCCCGAGCAGTTCAGGATGTGGGTGGCCCTGCACGAGGTCACACATCGCACCCAGTTCACCGGCGTGCCTTGGCTGCGCGAGCACTTCCTGTCGCTGGTCGGCGAACTGGTGGGCATGGCTGAGCCGGACCCCGGCCGGGTATTCGTGGTCATCGGGCGTGTGGCCGAGGGCGTGCGCACCGGTCGCAACCCCCTCGACGACGGCGGCCTGTCGGCGCTGTTCGCGTCCGGCGAACAGCGAGCCGCAATGGAGCAGGTGGGTGGGATGATGAGCCTGCTCGAAGGCCATGGCGACGTCACCATGGACCGCGCAGCGCTGCACAGGGTGCCCCAGGCGGAGCGGTTCGCGAAGGCACTGAGGGCACGCCGTCGCGAGATGGGCATGGCCAGCAAGCTGCTGCAGCGGCTGATCGGACTCGAGGCCAAGCTCAACCAGTACGAACAGGGCGAGAAGTTCATCGAGGTGGTTGAGTCCAGCGGAGGCCCCGAGCTGCTCAACCGTGCATTCGAGGAGCCCGCCAACCTGCCCACCCAGGCCGAGATCATCGAACCGCAACTCTGGCTGGCACGGATCGGCGAGTCGGTTCCAGCCAGGCGGTGAGGCCTGTGGAGAAGCTGGCTGGGCGGGTACCGGACCGCGCTGACCCGGTGGTGGCCGCGCTGCTCGAGCGTTGCACGTTCGCCGACCGCTGCGACGTGGCAGTGTCCGGGGGGCCCGACTCGACTGCGTTGCTTGCGCTGGCGGTTGCATCGGGCGCCGAGGTCACCGCCCACCACGTCGACCATGCGCTGCGCACCGACAGCCATACGGAGGCGGACGTGGTTGCCGGACTCTGTCGTGCGTGGTCGGCCGACTTCGTTGCGCACCGGGCGGTGGTCGATGACGGTGCCGACCTGGAGCGGCGCTGCCGTGAGTCCCGACGGGCGGTGTTGCCTGTGGCCTGCCTGACCGGGCACACCATGGACGACCAGGCCGAGACCGTCATTCTGCGCCTGCTGCGCGGGACGGGCCCGGTGGGGCTTGCCGCCATGGACAGCACAACGCACCCGATGCTCGCCCTGCGTCGCGAGCACACGGTGGGCCTGTGCAGGCACCTCGG
Source organism: Actinomycetes bacterium (assembly GCA_024222295.1). Lineage (NCBI taxonomy): Bacteria > Bacillati > Actinomycetota > Actinomycetes > Actinomycetes bacterium. The sequence continues at coordinate 71,401 of JAAEPF010000032.1, read as the reverse complement.
CGTCGAGCCGTTGCAGGATCCGATGAACGAGCTGGAACGGTTCACGAGAAACCGGGTGCGATCCGAGGTGCTGCCCCTGCTGCGCGATGTGGCGGGGCGTGACGTCGTGCCCTTGCTCGCGCGGACCGCGGAGCTGGCCGGGGAGCAGGCGGACCTGGTGGCAACCCTGGCTTCCCAGCTCGACGTCACCGATGCACGGGTCCTTGCTGCCGCGCCGGAAGCCCTGGCATCAGAGGCCCTGCGTGGGTGGTGGCGCACCGAGACCGGAGGGCTGCTGCCGCCCGACCGCTCAGCGGTGTCGAGGATGCTGTCAGTCGCCGACGGCCGCCACCGCTCGTGTGAGGTCGCGGCCGGTTGGACACTGCGCCGCAGCGGCGGTCGCCTGTCGCTGTACCGATCCTGAGCGGGGCGGGGTATCGTCTCGCACCGTGAGCACCAGCGAATCCCTTCCCTCCATCGAGAGTGATCCGCACATCGGCGAGGTCCTGCTGACCGAGGAGCAGCTCGCACAGAGGATCAGGGAGCTCGGCGAACAGCTGTCGCGTGACTACGCGGGCGAGGCACCACTGCTGGTCTGCGTGTTGCGGGGTGCGTACGTGTTTCTCACCGACCTTGCCCGGGCCACGGACCTGCCCGTACAGATCGACTTCATCGCCGTGTCGTCATACGGCTCGAGCACACGCACCTCGGGTGTCGTGCGGCTGGTGAAGGACCTCGAAGTCGACCTGACCGACCGCCACGTGATCCTTGTGGAAGACATCGTCGACACCGGCCTGACTCTGCGGTACCTGAGGCGCAGCCTCGAAGCGCGCGGCCCCGCGAGCCTCGAGGTGTGTGCGCTGCTCGCCCGCGAGTCGGCCGATCTCGAAGGGCTTGGTGTGCGCTACGTCGGCTTCACGATCCCGGGCGACTTCGTGATCGGCTATGGGCTCGATGTCGATGAGCGCTACCGCAACCTCCGGTACCTCGCCCTCTATCAACCCGATGCTGGCGACGATGCGGATTCGGACTGAGTGCCATGGCGTACGGCGACGGCACCGGTGAACCCGTGGGCAACCTGAACGTGCCCGAGGACCTCCCGTTGCGCCCCGAGCTCGCCCCGCAGGTGGACCTGGCGCGCATTCAGTCGGCAGTGAAGGAGATCCTGGCGGCGATCGGCGAGGATCCGCACCGCGAGGGCCTGCTCGAGACTCCGGCGCGTGTGGCCCGCATGTACGCCGAGACCTGTGCCGGGCTGCACGAAGACCCGGGGCGTCACCTGCGCACCACGTTCGATGCAGATCACGACGAGATGATCATGGTCCGCGACATCCCGCTGTTCTCGTTGTGCGAGCACCACCTGGTGCCCTTCCACGGCCAGGCACATGTGGCCTACGTTCCCGACGACGACGGACGCGTGACCGGGCTTTCGAAATTGGCCCGGTTGGTCGACGGTTACGCCCGCCGCCCCCAGGTGCAGGAGCGTCTCACCACCCAGGTGGCCGATGCGGTCGAGGAGAGCCTCAGCCCGCGCGGCGTGCTCGTGGTGATCGAGGCCGAGCACATGTGTATGGCGATGCGTGGTGTGCGCAAGCCCGGGTCGTCCACCGTCACCTCTGCCGTGCGCGGGTTGTTCCGCGAGGATGCCAGCGCCCGCTCCGAGGCGATGCGCTTCATCGAGCGGGGCCGGGGCTGAGAGAGGCAGCTGGTGCACTCATCCCCACGCCCGGAGGTGATGGGGATCCTCAACGTCACGCCCGACTCGTTCTCCGATGGCGGCAGGCACTTCGACCCGGAAACCGCAGTGCAGGCAGCCATCGCGATGGTGTCCGACGGCGCCACGATCATCGATGTGGGCGGCGAGTCGACCAGGCCCGGGGCAACGCGGGTGACCGTGTCCGAGGAGCAGAGACGGGTACTTCCCGTGATCGAGGCGCTGGCCGGCCACCCGGCACTCGGGGGGGCCCGGATCTCGGTGGACACGCGCAACGAGGAGACGGCCATGCGGGCGCTCGCAGCGGGAGCGGCGATGCTCAACGATGTGTCTGCGAGCCTCCATGAGGTGGCTGCCGGCGCCGGCGCTGCCTGGGTGGCGATGCACATGGCCGGGGAACCCGCCACCATGCAGGCGGCGCCGCACTATGAAGACGTGGTCGACGAGGTCCGGTCGTTCCTGGCGGAACGAGCCCGCCTGGCGCTGCGGGGAGGTGTGTCCGAGGTCTGGGTCGACCCCGGCATCGGGTTCGGCAAGACCACGGCCCACAACGTCGCATTGCTGGCCGGAATCGACCGCCTGGTGGCTGATGGCCACCCCGTCCTGGTCGGCGTGAGCGCCAAGCGGAGCATGGGGGTGCTGACCGCCCGGTCCGACGATGCGTGCAGTCCCTACCCTCCGCGAACCCCCGGAGGCCTTGTGGGGAGTGGGGCCGAGTTCGACTCGGTCGAACCGACCGTGACAGGCGACCGGCTTCAGGGTTCGCTTGCGGCGGCTTCCTGGGCCATCATCCATGGTGCCCGCGGCGTGCGGGTGCATGATATTCGCGCCACCGTTTCAGCGGTGACTGCCCTCGCCGGTGAGCCGGCGTCCGGTTGAAAGGACTCGAAAATGGCCAAGGGTAAGTGGGCCCAGGGCATACAGCCGCGCTATTTCGACTGGATCATCAAGGACAGTCTGGCAATCTGCGAACGCCCCGGTGGCTTCGGCGAGAACCATCGCAAGGTCCGCCGCCAGGAAGAGATCATCTGGGTGCGCGAGCAGGACTTCGACCGCGTCATCTCGCTCTCCTCGGCCCCTCACAACCTGCACAACTATGACGAGATGGGTGTGCGCTGGCGCCACTGGCCGTTCCCCGTCACCGACGAGATCAGTCGGTACCTGACGGATTCCTACAACGAGCTGGCGCGGATGCTCGCTGAGAACCGCAAGCTCCTGTTGCACCAGGACGAGATCTCCGAGCGCCTGCTGGGGTTCCTCGCCGGATATCTCGTGTACACGGCGATGGTGCCCGAACCACCGCGTGCGATCACGATCATCGAGGGCATCACCGGCCGTCAGCTGGGCGCGGATGGCCGCTACGTCGTCGGTGAGGCCCTCAAGGCCGCCCCCGACCGTTGACAGACAAGCCCGATGCGCAGGTAGCGGCCATGGATGATTCCGACCTGATCGAGTTGCGAGGCATGGCACTGACCGCAGTGGTGGGTGTCCTGCCGGAGGAACGCGAACGCGCCCAACCCATCGAGATCGACCTCGAGTTGCGCATCGACCTCAGCCGCGCCGGCGTCAGCGACTCGCTCGAGGACACCGTCGACTACGGCCTGGTGTGCGACCGGGTCGCCGCGGTGGCAACTGCGGCGCGTCCGCAGCTGCTGGAGCGATTGGCGACCCTCCTCGCCGACGAGGTGCTGGGTTGCGACAACCGTATCGATGCGGTCTCGGTGGCCGTGCGCAAGATGCGGCCGCCGGTGGCCCATGCGCTCGAGAGCTCCGGCGTGCGGGTTGTGCGCCGGTCCGGGCAGGAGCGTTGAGCCCCGGCGCGGTGGGCGCGCAGGGCGCGACCCGCAAGACGTTCCTGTCACTCGGATCCAACATGGGTGACCGTGCGGCGCACCTGAGGCAGGCAGTGGAGATGCTCCCCGGCGTGGCGGCGGTGTCGCCGCTCTATGAGACAGACCCCGTCGGGGGCCCCGACCAGGCCCGTTTCCTCAACGTGGTCGTCGAGGTTCACACAGACCTCGGGCCAACTGAACTGCTCGGGTTGTGCCACCGGATCGAGGCCAACGCCGAGCGGGTCCGCGAGGAGCGATGGGGCCCCCGCACCCTCGACGTGGACATCATCTGGATGGACGGCGTCGAGATGGACACCGACAGGCTCACCATCCCCCATCCGCGCTGGAAGCAGCGTCGATTTGTGCTGGCACCGCTGCGTGATCTCGATCCTGATCTGGTGAGCGAGGACGACCTGCGACTCGCAGACGGAACGGTGGTTCAGCTGGGGGACCTGTGACGGAGCGTCACGTCACCGTGGTTGGGGGCGGGCGGGCCGGCGGGTCCTTCGCCGGGGCGCTCGGAGAGGCAGGGTGGACCGTGACCTCGGTCGACCGGGCGCTCCTGGCCAGTGGTGGTGCCGACTCCCTGCCGCAGTGCGACCTTGTGTTGCTCTGCGTGCCCGACGCCGCGATCGAGGAGGTGTCTCTGGCGGTGCCGGTCGATTCCAGCCGGGTCGTCGCACACTGTGCCGGCAGCGTGGGCCTGGAGGTGCTGTCGAGGCACCCCGCTCGGGCCTCGGTGCATCCGCTCGTGTCGTTGCCCGACCCCGAGGTCGGAGCCGGGCGTCTGCGTGGCGCATGGTTTGCGGTGAGCGGCGATCCACTCGCCGCCGAGCTGGTCGAGGCCCTCGGGGGCCGATTCGTGGAAGTCGACGACGGCCGTCGTGCCGCATACCACGCAGCTGCAGTGGTGGCCTCCAACCACCTGGTGGCCCTGATGGGTCAGGTCGAGCGGATCGCGGCATCCGCCGGCGTTCCCCTCGAGGCATTCATCGACCTTGCGCAGGGCTCGCTCGACAATGCTGCCTCGCTCGGACCGGCCGCGGCGCTCACCGGTCCCGTGTCCCGGGGCGACTGGTCCACGGTGCGCAGCCACCTGGCGGCAATCGATGAGTCCGAGCGCGATGCCTACGTCGCGTTGGTCACAGCGGCGGCGCGTCTCGCCGGCCGGGACGTGCCCGATCTCGGGCGCCGGTAGCGTGTAGACGTGCAGGACACCCAGCCCACCACGCTGCTGATCAATGGAGCGGTGCGCCACCCCATGGAGTTGGTGCAGCGCGCCGGACCGCTCGCGTCGCTGCTGGCGCTCGCCTCGCCGGAACCTGGTGCCGACCACGCCACCGTGAGCTCGGGGGACGGGCAGTACCGGGCCTCGATCCCGCTGGATTGGCTCCGCAAGGGCCGTCTCGATGCCGGTCGGCTGCGCATCCCGGGAGCCCCGACGAAGTGCTGGCTGGTCAAGGACGTCGTGTCAGTCGAGCTCACCGCCGGTGCCCGGCCCGACTCGGTGCGGCCGGAGTCGTTCACCGACTGCGTGCCCGACTCCTGACGCTGCGGCGATGCTGACCCTGCACCACATCGGTGACCTGCGCTCGCACCTGGACGCCGCGCGCCGTGGGGGAGCGACGGTGGGTCTGGTGCCGACGATGGGCTACCTGCACACGGGCCACCAGTCGCTCGTGCGCGCCGCCGCGGCCGACTGCGACGAGGTCGTCACCACGATCTTCGTCAACCCACTGCAGTTCGCCATGGGCGAAGACCTCGACTCCTACCCGCGCGACATCGATGGCGACTCCGCCAAGGCTGCCGAAGCCGGAGCAACCGTGTTGTTCGTACCCGACGAGTCCGAGATGTATCCCGCCGGACGCAACGGAGTCGCCACGAGCGTGTCGGTCGCGGCCCTCGCAGGCGCGATGGAAGGAGCATCTCGCCCGACGCACTTCGCAGGGGTGTGCACGGTGGTGGCCAAGTTGTTCAACATCGTGGGTCCCTGCCGCTCGTACTTCGGGGAGAAGGACTTCCAGCAGCTTGCGATCGTGTCGACGATGGCCCGGGAGCTGTCGTTTCCTGTCGAGGTGGTCGGGTGCCCCACCGCGAGGGCTGCCGACGGCCTGGCGCTCTCCAGCCGCAACGCCTACCTCGACGACGACGAGCGGCGCGTGGCCCCCGTGCTCAATCGTGCCCTGCGCGCCGGAGCAGAGCTGATCGCCGGAGGCCAGACCGACGCAGATGCAGTGCGCGAGGCGATGGCATCGCAGATCAGGTCGGCTCCCCTGGGTGAGCTCGACTACGTGGAGGTGGCCGACCCGGCAACGCTCGAGCGCCAGCAGCGCTGCCGGCCCGGGTCGAGACTGTTCGGAGCGATCCGCTTCGGACGGGCGCGCCTCATCGACAACATCGATTCCGCCGACCCGCCGCAGGTGGCCGATGGTTGAGGGCGAGCTGGACCTCCTCGTAGTGGGTTCGGGCGTGGCCGGGCTGTCGGCCGCGGTGCGCGCGGCCACCGAGCACGGCCTTCGGACCGGGATCGTCACCAAGGGCGGCCTCGAGCAGGCCACCACGCGGTTTGCCCAGGGTGGGGTGGCCGCCGCCCTTTCGGCCGACCCCGAGGAGATCGACCTGCACATGGCCGACACGCTCTCCGCGGGAGCGGGCCTGTGCGACGTGGATGCCGTACGCGTGCTGGTCGACGAGGGCCCGCGGCGCATCGAGGAACTCATCGCCCTCGGTGCCGAGTTCGACCGTGATGCGCAGGGCAACCTCGAGCTCGCACGCGAGGGTGGCCACTCCGTGGCCCGCGTGGTTCACGCCGGTGGCGCCGCCACCGGTGCGGAGATCGAACGGGCGCTGGTCGATGCGGTCCGCCGAAGCGCCGTGGTGATCCACGAGGAGACCTTCGTGCGCGACATCGTGACCGCCGAGGGGCGCTGTGTGGGTGCCACCTGCATCTCGCGTGACGGAGTAGTCCACACAGTGGATGCACGCAACGTGCTGCTGGCCGCAGGTGGTGCAGGCCAGATGTACTCGGTGACCACCAACCCCACCGAGGCGACCGGTGATGGTGTCGCCGCAGCCATGAGGGCCGGAGCGGCAGTCGCCGATGTCGAGTTCTTCCAGTTCCACCCGACTGCACTGCACCATTCGCGCTCGCCGCGGCCCTTGCTCACCGAAGCGCTGCGCGGCCACGGGGCGATCCTGCGCGATGCGGTGGGGGAGCAGTTCGTCGACGAGCTGCAGCCGCGCGACGTGGTGTCGCGGGCGATCCTGAACACGATGCGGGCCGATGGCACCGACCACGTGTGGCTGGATGCCACGGGTCTCGACGACTTCGCGCACCGCTTCCCCAACATCGCGTCGGTGCTCGCGTCGGCCGGCCTCGATGCGTCCAAGGACCTGCTTCCGGTGCATCCGGCGGCGCACCATCTGTGCGGTGGCGTGCTCACCGACCTCGATGGCGCCACGACGGTGGAGGGGCTGTGGGCGTGCGGCGAGGTGGCATGCACGGGCGTGCACGGTGCCAACCGACTCGCCTCCAACTCACTGCTCGAGGGGATGGTGTTCGCTCCCCGAGCGGTGGAGGCGGTGATTGCCGGCCGGACCGCAGCGCAGGCAACGGGCGCCCTGGCACCGGTGGTGCCGGGTGGCGAGCCGGGCGATGCGTCGATACCCACGCGTGGCCTGGAGCTGGCCGAACTGCCACCGGCGGAGCCCCTGGCGAGGGCAACCGCCGACGAGCTCAGGGCGCGCCTGGCACATGCGATGACTGACGGTGCCGGGGTCGAGAGGTCCGCTGAGTCGCTCCGCGGCGTTCTGGACACCATCGCGGTCGTCTCGGAGTCCCTGCACCACGCCGGGAGCGACACCGTTGGCCGGGCCGAGGCGACGAACCTCGTCGAGTTGAGTCACCTGCTCGTGTCCGCGGCGCTGGCGCGTGAGGAGTCCCGGGGCACCCATTGGCGCGAGGACCACCCCGAGTCCACCGAGGCGGGTCGGGTCCGCCTCGTGGCGCCAGCCGGTTGATGTGCCGGTAGCCTCGCTTCGGTGAGTGAAGACGACGAGCCCAGAGTCGACGAGTCCGAAGAGGCGAACGGCGACGACGCGCCCCGCATCGACGTGACCTCCGCGCTCGGAACTGCGGGTCACGAAGTCGAGGACCTCGGCTTCGAGGGCATCGAGGACAGCGCGCCGGTCCTGCACGATGACTCCGATGAAGAGGACCCCGTCGACTTCGGCCACCACGCCAGCTCCGATGTGGCCACGCGGGGCCAGGGCCACCCGTGAGTCGCGAGTCCGGTGACCGCTGGCTGCATCCGCCCGCGCCCGCAGTGCGTGACGCGGTGCGCCGGGCCATCGAGGAGGACCTCCTTCCGCTCGGTGACCTGACAGCAGGCGTGCTGGACGACCGCACTGCCACAGCCCGATTCGTGCCGCGCTCCGATGGGCGCCTGGCTGGTACGCGGTGTGCGCAAGAAGCATTCCTGGCGATCGATCCCGCGGTCGATCTGCGGTGGATGGCGTCCGAGGGCGCAGCCCTGGCGGCGGGGGAGCCGTTCGGTGAGGTGACGGGTCTGCTCCCCTCGATCGTCACCGCCGAACGCACGGCGCTCAACTTCCTGGGTCTCCTCAGCGGCATCGCAACCCTCACGGCCACGTACGTGGAGGCGGCCGCCGCCGGCGGGTCGGCGCGGATCTGGGATACCCGCAAGACGATCCCCGGCCTGCGCAGCCTGGCCAAGGCGGCCGTTCGCGCCGGGGGCGGCCGCAACCACCGCGGCAACCTGTCGGACTGGATGCTCATCAAGGACAACCACCTCGGCGGGATCGGAATCGCAGAGGCCATCGACGTCGCGAGGGACCGCTGGCCCGGCAGGACGGTGCACGTGGAGTGCGACACCCTCGAGCAGTGCAGAGAAGCAATCACATGTGGTGCCGACGCGGTGCTGCTCGACAACATGTCGCCGCAGACGGTGCGCAGTTGCGTCGAGGAGGCTGCCCGGATCCAGACCGGAGCGGTCCGACGCACGTTGCTCGAGGTGTCGGGCGGGGTGACGCTCGACACCGTCGGCGCCTACTCGGCGACGGGAGTCGACCAGATCTCGGTCGGTGCTATCACCAACTCGGCACCGGTGCTCGACATAGGCCTCGACCTGGGCTGAGTCGGCGCAGGTCCGGCGGCCCCTGCGGCGCCGGCAACGAAGTGGGCGCGGCGTGGCCTGCGGGGCCATGCTTGGAGCACTCGGAGCCATCGGGCGCCGTACGATCCAGCCACCACCCAACGAGGGAGCCGAATTGCTGCTCGTCATAGACGTCGGCAACACACAGACGGTCATCGGGCTCTACGACTCCGGTGACCGCAGCCACGAGCTGCTCGACCACTGGCGCCTCGCCACCCACACCGAGCGCACCAGCGACGAGCTGGCGTTGATGCTGCGGGAGTTGCTGGCCACGAAGGGCCTCGACCTCACCTCCGATGTGGCAGGTATGGCGGTGTCGTCCGGAGTCCCGACGGTCACCTTCGAACTCCGCAGGGTCTGTGAGCGATACCTCGACATCGAACCGGTGGTGCTGGGTGCGGGTGTGCGAACCGGGATGCCGGTGCTCTACGACAACCCCAAGGAGGTCGGTGCCGACCGCATCGCCAACGCGGTCGGAGCGCACGATCTCTACGGCGGTCCGACGATCGTGGTGGACTTCGGCACTGCCACCACCTTCGACGTCATCTCCGACAAGGGCGAGTACCTGGGCGGCGCGATCTTCCCCGGCATCGAGATCTCGATGGATGCGCTGTTCGGACGGGCCGCCGCCCTTCGCCAGGTCGAGCTCACCGAGCCGCGCAGCGTGATCGGCAAGACCACCGTGGAGTCGGTGCAGTCGGGCGCGGTCTACGGCTACTCGTCGATGGTCGACGGGATGTGCCGGCGCATCGAGGCCACTCTCGGCGAGGCGACAGTCGTGAGCACCGGCGGGCTGGCGAGCCTCATTGCACCGGTCACCGAGTGCATCGAGTACGAGGAGCCATGGCTCACGCTGCACGGCCTGCGGCTCATCTGGCGGAAGAACCAGGACAGTGACTGACCCCGACATCGCACGCACTGACGGCTTCGAACAGCCCTACGCCTTCGAGGTCGACGCGACCGCCGCCGGGCTCGAGGAGCAGCACTCCGGGCTCGAACCCGGCACCGAGACGGGTGAGGTCGTATCGATCGCCGGTCGGCTGATGTTGCGCCGGGTTCAGGGCAAGCTGGCCTTCGGCACGCTCGCCGACTCGAGTGGTCGCATCCAGCTCTTCGCGCCTTCCAAGGCCACGCCCGACTTCGAGGACTTCTGCCAGCTCAACCTGGGTGACTGGATCGGTGTGCGCGGTGAGGTGATGACAACGCGTCGCGGCGAGTTGTCCGTGCGCGTCGATGAGTGGACACTGCTCGCCCCCACCCGCCGGGTGTTTCCCGACAAGTTCCACGGCATCTCCGATGTCGACATGCGCTACCGCCAGCGCTACGTCGATCTGTGGGTGACCGAGGAGGCCCGCCGCACGTTCCGGCTCCGCTCGGAGTTGCTGTCGCTGACGCGGCGGTTCATGGAGGAGCGCGGCTACCTCGAGGTGGAGACCCCGGTATTCCACCCGATACCGGGCGGCGCCCTGGCCACACCGTTCACCACCCACCACAACGCGCTCGACATGGACCTGTACCTGCGCATCGCTCCTGAGCTGTACCTGAAGCGGCTGGTGGTCGGCGGCTTCGAGAAGGTCTTCGAAGTGGCCCGCGTATTCCGCAACGAGGGCATCTCCAACCGGCACAATCCCGAGTTCACGATGCTCGAGTGCTACGAGGCCTACGGCGACTACTCGGTTCACATGGAGCTGACCGAGACGCTGGTTGCCCACCTGGCCCAGACGCTCTGCGGATCGACCACGGTGACCTACGACGGCCGCGAGGTCGACCTCTCCACGCCCTGGGCGCGCCGCCCGCTGGCCGAGCTCACCTCCGAGCGCGTCGGCACCGAGGTGTCGGTGCACACGTCGGTCGAGGAGCTGCGCTCGCTGTGTGACTCCAATGGCGTTCCACACGAGGATGCGTGGGGGCCTGGCAAGCTGCTGCTCGAGCTCTACGAGAAGACAACCGAGCACGATCTCTGGGACCCGGTCTTCGTGACCGACTACCCGGCCGAGGTGTCGCCGCTCTCGCGGGCGCACCGTGACGACCCCTCGTTGGTGGAGCGGTTCGAGGCAATCGTGGTGGGCCGCGAGCTCTGCAACGGGTTCTCCGAGCTCACCGATCCCGCGGAGCAGCGCAGTCGCTTCGAGGACCAGGCCGCATTGCGCGATGCCGGCGACGACGAGGCGATGGCGGTCGACACCGACTACCTGCGTGCGCTCGACTACGGCCTGCCACCCACCGTGGGCCTCGGAATCGGAATCGACCGACTCGTGATGCTGCTCGCCGACGTGCACACGATCCGCGACGTCGTGTTGTTCCCGACACTGCGCCCCGAGGCCGATGAGCCCGGTGGCGCCTGAGCCCGCCACGACGCCCGCCGGCAACCAGCCCGGCCTGCTCGTCGAGGGAGTCGAATTCGCCTTCGGCGGCAACGTGGTGCTCGATGGCTTCGCGGCCGAGGTGCCCAGCGGTTGTGTGTTGTCCCTGCTCGGGCCGAGCGGCTGCGGCAAGACCACGCTGCTGCGCGTGGTCGCCGGCCTGGAGGTTCCGTCGGCCGGCTCGGTGAGCATCGAGGGCCGGTTGCTCACTGGCGGTGGCACCAATGTCGTCCCGGAGCAGCGGCGTGTCGCAATGGTGTTCCAGGACTGGGCGTTGTTCCCCCATCTCGACGTGGCGTCAAACATCGCTTTCGGACTACCGGCTCCCAGGCGTCGCGATGGCAGTGTGGTGGGTGACACGCTCGCACTGGTGGGACTCGAGGGCCTGGGAGCCCGGATGCCCTCGCAGCTGAGCGGCGGTCAGCAGCAACGTGTGGCCCTTGGAAGGGCACTCGCGCAGCGGCCCGACGTGCTCCTGCTGGACGAGCCGTTCAGCAACCTGGACGCAGCGCTGCGCAGTCGCGTCCGTGCGGATGTGCACCGGTTGCTGGCGGAGGTGGGTGTGACGACGGTGTTGGTCACCCACGACCGCGACGAGGCGTTCGTGCTCGGCGACGAAGTGGCTGTGATGCGCCGCGGCCGCTCCGTGCAGCAGGGCCGGCCCCGCGAGGTGTATGAGCGACCGGTCGACGAGTGGACCGCCCGGATGGTCGGTGAGGTCAACGTCATCGAGGGCCGCGCCGATGGGGCGTCGGCGACCACCTCGCTGGGTCGGCTGGCGCTGGCCGGCAGCCACGACGGCCAGGTACGGGTCGTGCTGCGGCCTGAGCAACTCGTCCTGCGCCGCGACCCCGAAGGGGGAGGCGTCGTGTCGGCGGTCGAGTACCGCGGGCCGGCCACGGCCTACGAGGTGGTCGTGGGTGGCAAGTCGGTGCGGGCGGAGGTCGCAGGACCTGCGGAGCTGACCGAGGGTGAATCGGTCGATGTCGTGGTCGCAGCTGGTCCGTTTCCGGCCTACGCGGCCGGCTGAGCGAACGGTGGCCGGGATCACCGACCCGGTCTGATCCGCTCCAACCAGGTGGCGACGGCAACAGGCGCCGCCACCGCGACGTCGTGCGGCGCGTCGAACAGCTCGTACGGTTGCTGCGCGACGTCCATCGTGGCCCGGGTGACCGTCGATGGAAAGCCCTCTGGGGTGCCGGTGCAGAACGCCACGTGTGTGGGCACCGTCGGCTCGGGCCCCTCGACCGGGTCGAGCGATGGGGCGACGGGCGTCGGCCCGAGTCGCTCGTTGACCCATGCCAGCTGCGTCTCGTCGAGCCCGCTGTCGGGCCCCAGTGGCACGGCCTCGATCCACATGTCACGCGGTGGCAATTGGCCGGGCGCCTTGGGACCCGAGAGGTCGACCCCTCTCTGGCCGGCTCGCGCGATTGGTGCGTCGAGGTAGGCGATCGCCGCCAGACGGTCCCCGAGCGCATCCGCTGCCGAGCGCACCGCCAGCCCTCCCTGTGAATGACCGACGGCCACGACCTCGCTCAGCTCCTCCAGCTCGGCGAGCCCAGCCAGCTGGCGGCGCCAGTCATCGAGCGTGACGATCCCGCGATCCTTGGGTGGGGGTGCCAGCTCTCCCATGCCGAGCAGGCTCGGGGCGAGCACGTCGTTGCCCCGTTCACGCAGCAGTCGCGGGACTTCACCCCATGCCCAGCCGCCGCGGAAGGCGCCGTGCACCAGCAGGTAACTCACGATGCAGCCCCCGAGGGGTCGTCGGGCCACTCGTGCACCACCACGTCGGCGTAGTCCTTGCCGGGAGCCCCCTCGTGGGGTCGCAGGTGCTCGGCGAGCCCGTTGATGTGGTCCGCGTATCCCGGCACGTGGATCATCGCCTCGTAGGCGGACACGTCGTCGAAGAACCGGATGTTGGTGAAATGGGTGTCGTCGCTCTGGCTGCGCACGAGCACCCGTCCCCGGAAACCGGGTTGGCGTTCGTGGAACTCCCCGAAACGTTCGATGCCTGACACGTAGCCGTCGGCCGCGCTGTCGGCGTCGGAGGTCCATGCGTGGGAGATGACTGCTATCACTTCGTCATTCTGGCGCCGGTGCCACCGCGATGCCCGTTGCGGCCCCGGATTCACCAACCGGTATGGTTCGGCCCCATGATCGTCATCTCAGGACTCATCACCGTCGAAGCATCCGACCACGACGCGGCAGTGGCACTTTTCGGTCCGCTTGTCGAGGCCACCCTCGCCGAGGACGGCAACGTCACCTATGGCTTCTGGGCGCACACCTCGGATCCCGGCGTCTTCCGTGTCTATGAGGAGTGGGACAACGACGAGGCGCTCACAGCGCACATGTCGGCGCCACACATGATCGAGTTCCTCGGCGGGATGGCCGGACTCAAGGTGACCGGCACCGAGATCAACCGCTACGACGTTTCCGCAATCACCAAGTTCATGTGACCGGGAGGCCGCAGCTCAGCCAGCTGCGGCCTCGACACTGTCGAGCAGGTAGTCGGCGGCTGCCCTGAGGCCGGTGACCCCGGGGCTCGGAGGTAGTTCGCCTAGCGCAGCGCGGCCGTCGGATGCCTGGGATCGAGCGGCTGCGATGGTCACAGCAACCCCGTCGCCACTGCGTACGAGGTCAAGGGCCTTGGCGCGGGCCGGGTCATCCAGCGGTGGGCTGAGAAGTTCGCGCAGCTCCTCGCCCTCGGATCCGGCGAGTGTGTGCAGCACAGGCAACGTGTAGACGCCCGCTTCGAGGTCGTGGCCGGCGGGCTTGCCGAGCTGCTCCTCGGTGGCGACCAGATCGAGCACGTCGTCCACGAGCTGGAATGCCATTCCGTAGGACCGCCCGAACACGGTGAGTGCCTCGACATGGCTCTCGGGTGCTCCGTCGACCAGGGCGCCGATCCGGCATGCCGCGGCGAGCAGCGATGCGGTCTTGCCTTCGATCGAGCGCATGTAGGCGTCTTCGGTGCGACCGAGGTCGTGGGCGTGCTGCAGTTCGAGCAGCTGGCCTTCGCACAGCCGGCTGATGGTGGCCGCAAGCAGGCCGGCCACCTCGACCCCGAGTCCGGCTGCGAGCTCCGAAGCCCTGGCCAGCAGGAAGTCACCGGCGAGGATCGCGCGCAGGTTGCCCCAGCGTGCGTTGACGCTGTCGACCGTGCGGCGAACCTCTGCTTCGTCCATCACGTCGTCGTGGTACAGCGATCCGAGGTGGACCAGCTCGACTGCAACCCCACCAGTTACCGACTCAGCGGAGGCCGGTGCGTCGGCCTCACGGGTGGTGGCTGCCGAGGCGATGCAGAATCCGGGCCGCACACGTTTTCCACCCGCAGTGATCAGGTGTGAGGCGATCTCGGTGAGGAACTCCTCGTCGGAGCGGACCGAGTCGAGAAGGTCCGACTCGACGCGGGCCAGGTCCTGAGCCATTGACGGCAGTACCGACAGGGGATTGGGGCCAGCCACTGGCGAAGGTTACCCCGCAGGGCACCGGTGACCAGTTTCGGGTACTGCGCCGCCGGCCGAGCGGTCGGAGCGTTCAGCTGCCTTCGGGCTGCTGTTCACTAGGCAGCAGCATCGCCTCGATCTCCTCGAGCGACTTGCCCTTCGTCTCCGGCACCCGCAGCCATATCCACACGAATGCAATGGCGCTGAACGTGGCGAACAGCCAGAACGTGGCCGATGGACCTATCAAGTCGACAAGTGTGAGGAAGAACTGGCTGACCACCCAGGCGCTGAGCCAGTTGACGGCGGTCGCCACCGATACCGCCCGGCCGCGCACCCGATTGGGGAACACCTCGTTGATAACCGTCCACGTGACCGGACCCAGCGAGAAGGCGAAGCTTGCGATGAACACCACCAGCGCCACGAGGGTGACGATTCCGGCGTCGGAGGCGTGAGTGGAGCTGTCATCGAGGAACAGGAACGAAATGCCGACCACGGTCAGGCTGAGCCCCATGCCGACGAGGCCCGCCTGCAACAGGGGCTTGCGGCCGAAACGGTCGATGTAGGCGATTGCGATGAAGGTGGCGACCACGTTGACGGCGCCGATCGACCACGTCGTGGCAGCCGCCTGTTCCTGTGGGGTGTTGAACCCGGCATCGGCGAAGATCTCGTTGGCGTAGTAGATGATCGCGTTGATCCCGGTGAACTGCTGGAACACGGCGAGGCCGATGGCGATCGAGAGGGGCTTGCGCAGGTCCTTGCCGAAGACCTCCTTCCAGCTCGCCTCCTCTCCCTTGTCGAGGGCGGACTGGATGCCGTCGAGGTCATTTTCGACCTGATCGGCGTCGCGGATCCTAAGCAGTGCCTCGCGGGCATCGTCACGACGCCCAGCCTTCATGTACCAGCGGGGAGTGTCACGCAGAGGCCATGCGGCGATGAGCAGCAGGACTGCCGGAACTGCCGACACGCCGAGCATCACCCGCCAGCTGTCGGAGTTGGTCAGCGCCCAGTCGACCACGTAGGCCACGAAGATGCCGATGGTGATCGCGAGTTGGTAGGACGACACGAAGCGGCCGCGCAGGTGGGTGGGCGCGGTCTCCGCTGCGTAGAGGGGTGCCGCAACGGAGGCCACACCGACGCCGAAGCCGACCACCAGTCGACCCACGACGAGCACGGCAGTGTCGGGAGCGAGCGATTCAAGCAGCGCGCCGGCGGTGAACAGTGCGGCGGCCAGCAGTATCGCGGTGCGGCGGCCGAGGCGGTCGGCCAGCATGCCGGCCACGAGAGCACCGAACAGGGCCCCGAGCGTGACCCAGGAGGTGATTACCTCCTTCATGGTCGAGCTGAGGTCGAACTCCTTTGTCATGCCATTCAGGGCACCGGCGATGACGCCTTGGTCGTAGCCGAAGAGGATGCCCGCGAGCAGCGTCACCACGAAGATCAGCACGAGCCACTTGGTCCACCAGTGCTCCTGCTCGTCGCTCGGAGCGGCGCGACCTTCGGCTGCCGCCGGCGTCACGGCCTGGGAATTTGCCTCACTGCTGTCGGTCACTGTGGCCTCCTGGCCGGAATGCCGGGACGGGTCGCCTTCCGGTGCTGGATCCGGGTGCCCCGACGCTACCTGTGACATCTGGCCGAGTGGCGGAACGGGCCGCGATCGGCCACCGGACACCGATCGGGGCCCAGTGAGGGCCCGCCGCTACGAAATCCCACAGATCGGGCCATTGCGCGGGAACGAGTTGTCACGTGCGGGCGTTAGAGTGGAAAGACACTTTCTTGGAGGCAGTGCAGTGTTCGAACGCTTCACCGACCGAGCCCGACGGGTCGTCGTGTTGGCACAAGAGGAAGCAAGACTCCTCAACCACAACTACATCGGCACCGAGCACATCCTGCTCGGGCTCATCCATGAGGGTGAGGGCGTGGCCGCCAAGGCGCTCGAGTCCCTGGGCATCTCGCTCGAGGCTGTGCGCCAGCAGGTCGAGGAGATCATCGGCCAGGGCGGCTCCTCGCCTTCAGGGCACATCCCCTTCACGCCGCGCGCCAAAAAAGTGCTCGAGCTGTCACTGCGCGAGGCCCTCCAGCTCGGCCACAACTACATAGGTACCGAGCACATCTTGCTCGGGCTCATTCGCGAGGGTGAGGGCGTGGCCGCCCAGGTGTTGGTGAAACTCGGTGCAGATCTGTCCCGGGTGCGCCAGCAGGTCATCCAGCTGCTCAGCGGCTACCCGGGTTCGCAGTCCGGCGAAGGGGGCAACCAGCCCCAGGGTGGCGAGAAGGCCACCACGGGCGGCAGCTCCTCGGGCGACTCCGCATCCGGCTCGTTGGTGCTCGACCAGTTCGGCCGCAACTTCACCCAGCTCGCGCGCGACAAGAAGCTCGATCCCGTCATCGGCCGCGAACGCGAGACCGAGCGCATGATGCAGGTGCTCAGCCGCCGCACCAAGAACAACCCCGTGCTGGTGGGCGAGCCGGGTGTCGGCAAGACCGCGATCGTAGAAGGCCTCGCCCAGTCGATTGCCAACGAGGAGGTCCCCGAGACTCTCCAGGGCAAGCAGCTCTACACACTCGATCTCGGTGCGCTGGTGGCCGGGTCTCGCTACCGCGGCGACTTCGAGGAGCGCCTCAAGAAGGTCCTCAAGGAGATCAAGACCCGCGGCGACATCATCTTGTTCATCGACGAGATCCACACACTCGTCGGCGCGGGCGCCGCTGAAGGCGCCATCGACGCAGCCAGCATCCTCAAGCCGATGCTCGCCCGCGGCGAGCTGCAGACCATCGGCGCCACCACACTCGACGAGTACCGCAAGCACCTCGAAAAGGACGCTGCGCTCGAGCGCCGCTTCCAGAAGGTAGTGGTCGACGAGCCTTCGGTCGCCCACACCATCGAGATCCTCAAGGGCCTGCGCGAGCGCTACGAGCAGCACCACCGGGTCACCATCACCGACCAGGCTCTCGTGGCCGCGGCCAACCTGGCCGACCGCTACATCTCTGACCGCTTCCTGCCCGACAAGGCGATCGACCTGATCGACGAGGCCGGTTCGCGCCTGCGGATCCGCCGCATGCAGACCCCGCCCGACTACCGCGAGATCGAGAACGAGCTTGCGGAGGTCGTGTCGCAGAAGAAGGACGCCGTCGAGTCACAGGACTTCGAGGCCGCCGGCCAGCTGCGTGACCGCGAAAAAGAGCTGCTCGCCCAGAAGGAAGAAAAGGACGTCGAGATGCGCGAGTCCGGCGTCGACCTCTTCGACGAGGTCGACGAGGAGGGCATCGCCGAGGTCCTGTCGCTGTGGACCGGCATCCCCGTCTACAAGCTCACCGAAGAGGAGACCACCAAGCTCCTGCGTATGGAAGACGAGCTGCACCGCCGGGTCATCGGCCAGGAAGAGGCCATCAAGGCCGTTTCCCAGGCCATCCGGCGCACACGTGCCGGCCTGAAGGACCCGAAGAGGCCCTCCGGCTCTTTCATCTTCCTGGGCCCGTCCGGTGTCGGCAAGACCGAGCTCGCCAAGACGCTCGCGGAGTTCCTGTTCGGCGACGAGCAGGCCATGATCAGCCTCGACATGTCCGAGTACATGGAGAAGCACACCGTCAGCCGTCTGGTCGGCTCACCCCCGGGTTATGTCGGCTACGAAGAGGGCGGCCAGCTCACGGAGGCTGTTCGACGCAAGCCGTTCTCGGTGGTGCTGTTCGACGAGATCGAAAAGGCCCATCCCGACGTGTTCAACACGTTGCTGCAGATCCTCGAAGAGGGTCGCCTCACCGACTCCCAGGGCCGCTCCGTCGACTTCCGCAACACCGTGCTGATCATGACCTCCAACCTCGGCACCGCGGATCTGCGCAAGGCGACCGTCGGGTTCTCGCGCAACGACGAGGCCGTCTCCTACGAGAAGATGAAGGAGAAGGTCAACGAGGCCCTCAAGTCGCACTTCCGACCTGAGTTCCTCAACCGCATCGACGACGTGATCGTGTTCCACGAGCTCACGCAGGCCGAGGTCATCTCGATCGTGGACCTGATGATCACCAGGGTGACCGAGCAGCTGGCGGGCCAGGGAATGGGCCTCGAGATCTCGCCCGACGCCAAGGTGTTCCTGGGCGAGAAGGGGTACGACCCCACACTTGGTGCGCGACCTCTGCGGCGTGCGATCCAGCGCCTGGTCGAGGACCCTCTGTCCGAACGGCTCCTGTGGAAGGAGTTCCGTGCCGGGCAGATAATCAAGGTCGACCTGGAGCCGGACCCCGAGAACGAGGGCGAGAACCAGATCGTGTTCACTGCCGAGGAGGGTTTCGTGCCGCCTCCGGTAGAGGAGCTCGAAGCCGCCGGCAGCGGCGACTGACGCAGCGCAGAAGGACCGTGGCGCTGCTTCGCGCTCTGCCAACAGTTCTGGTCGCCGTGCTTGTGGCTTCGGCGTGCCAGACCACGGTCGATGTGTCGGTCGCCGTGACCGACAACGGTTCGGGTACGGTCACCGTCACAGCAGTGCTCGATCCCGCTGCCGCCGAGGCGGTGGGTGGCGCGTCGGGGCTGCAGGTCGCGGACCTCGACTCCACGGGATGGGACGTCCAGGGCCCTGACACCGGCGACGACGGAACGGTCACGGTGTCCGCGGAGCAGGATTTCGCGGACTCGGCAGAGCTGTCGGCGGTGCTCGACCAGGTAGCGGGCGAGGGCGTGTTCAGCAACGCCGACACATCGGTGCACGAGTCCTTCGGGTCGACCTCCCGGTCGGTGTCGCTGGATGTGGCGGTGAGTGGCGATCCGGCCCAGTTCTCCGATGACGCACTTGCTGCGGTGTTGGGTGGCCTGCCACTCGGGCGCACTCCCGAGGAGCTCGCGGCAGAGGGGGCGACCGCTGCGGGGGCCGGCACCCTCGAGGTGAGCGTGGAGCTGGCCGATGGCACCTCCGACAGCTCCACATTCGATCTCGCCGGTGGCGAGCCGTCGTCGGGCACGGTCGCAGCCGAGGCCGGCGAGACGAGGCCGGTGGTGCTGGCGCTGTCCGCAGGTGCTGTCTTGCTGGTTCTCGTGGCCCTTGTGCTGGCGGTCCTGGCGTTCCGTCGACGGCGGTGACGCCGCGCCCGTCTGGCTGACCTAGGGGTGGACCTCGTAGTACAGGTTGGCGGGGTCTCCGATGTCGTGGCTCTCGAACTCGCCGGTGAATCCCGCTTCACGGCACATCTCCTCGAGCCTGGCGGGAGGCAGGCCGAGCGTACCGAGGCCTGCGCCGCCCGGTTCCGAGAGCGCCGATGACATGCAGGCCAGTACCGAGGTGGCGTACATCATCGCCAGCACCGGGTTCTTCTGGTTTGCCTCCCAGCTGTCGCCGGCCTTCACTTCCTTGATCAGCCAAAGGCCGTCGGGTCGCAGGGCCCTGCGCACGGCCGCGGCGGCCTCCGCCGGCCGCGTCATGTCGTGCAGGCAGTCGAAGGTGAGCACCAGGTCGAATGTGGGGTCCTCGTGCAGTTCGGCCGCTTCGGCCACATGGAACTCGACGTTGTCGAGTCCGGCCTCGGCTGCAAGCGTGCGTGCTCGGTGGATCGCCTGCTGGCTCGGATCCCAGCCCTCGAATCTCGACCCGGGAAAGGCCTCGGCCAAGGTCATGATCGCGGTGCCCGCTCCGCACCCCACGTCGGCTGCGTAGGCACCGGACTGCAGCTTCTCCTGCAGTCCGGCAATGCGCGGGATCAGTTCGGGCACGAGGGCGAGCTTCGACCACGGTGCGAGCATCCGCTCCACCACATGGGCCGCCGACTCCCCGAGTTCGTCGTAGGTGAGCCCGATGCCGGTACTGAAGGCCGTGGCCAGTTTGTCGACCACGTCGGGCGTGGCAGCTCCTCCCTGGAACGCCCCGGCGGCGAACAGCAGGCTGTGGTCTTCATCGGCCAGCACCGCGGCGCCTTCCGCGGCCAACTCGAAGGAGTCACCGTCAGGGCTGTCGAGCAGGCCAGCAGCGGCCTGGCCCCGCAGCCACTCGAGGAGCCACCGCTCGTTGAGCCCGGTGCGCTCGCCGAGTTCTGCTGCGGTGCACGGCCCCGCACCGTCCAGTGACTTGTAGAGCCCCAAGCGGTCCCCGAGGTGGATCATCAATGCCACCAACTCGCCCTGCTTGTACGTCCACACCCTGAAGGCGAACATCGCGGCGGCGTCAGCGTCGTATCCGGCTGGGGTGTCGCTACCGTTGTCTGTCATGCGATCAGGATCGCACAGGAACCGGAGTCTGCGATGAAGAGGAACATTGCCGCCATAGGTGCTGCCTTCGTGCTGTTGCTGTGCGGATGTGGTTCGGACGATGAGGGTGGCTCGGGCACCGACACGAGCAGCGACGCAGGGTCCGGTGGCGATGAGTCGTCGAGCACGACCTCGACCACGACCACGACCACGGAACCGGAAACGGGCATTGACGAGGGGCTGGTCGGCCAGTGGACAGCGGATGCCAGTGAGACGCTCGCGGCGAACCTGTCCAACCTGGGCATGCCGGCAGGGATCACCTGCAGTGGACCGATCACCCTCACGTTCAACGGCGATGGCACGTTCACCTCGGGCGGTACCGCCACTTGTGCCGCAGGCGCTATGTCGGTTTCGGCCACACTCAACACCACCGGCACCTGGGCGGTGACAGGCGATGGCGTGGTGGAGGTATCCGGGGCCGTCTCCGATGGCTCATTCGACATCCCCGGCATCGACATCCCGGCCATTGACGTGGTCTCCGACGGATCCTTCGACTACGGAATCGAGGGCAACACGCTCACGATCACGTTCACGGATCCGGACGTGGGCACGGTGACACAGACCTGGACTCGGGTCTGATCCCGGCTGTCACACCGCTCGAATAGGTTCGTCCATGTGGCAAAGGCGAGATCCGTGTACCGGTGCAGCGAGTGTGGCGCCGAGCATCCGAAGTGGTCCGGCCGTTGCGACGCGTGCGGCGATTGGAACACCCTCGACGAGCAGGCCAGCACGGCCCGTCCGTCTCTCGCGCCGGTAGCTCCACTCGAGCTCGGCGGAGGCACGGCGGTGCCGATCACCGAGGTCGCCAGCGACAGCGCCTCGCTCGAGTCGACCGGGCTGGGCGAGCTCGACCGGGTGCTCGGTGGTGGCCTGGCCCCGGGCAGCGTGACACTGCTGGGCGGTGAGCCCGGCGTGGGCAAGTCCACCCTCGTGCTGCAGATGCTGGCGGCGCAGGCCTCACAGGGTTCGCAGTGCCTCTACGTCACCGGCGAGGAGTCGGCCAGCCAGGTAGCGGCCCGTGCCGCGCGGCTCGACGCGCTCGACGAGCGGATCATGCTGGTGTCGGAAAACTCGCTCCCGCGCGTTCTCGGCACGCTCGAGGCTGACCCTCCCGCGCTCTGTGTGATCGACTCGATCCAGACGCTGACGGATCCGTCGACCGAGTCGGCTCCTGGCTCGGTCACCCAGGTTCGTGACTGTGCCCATCGGATCGTCGGTGCGGCGAAGGCGCTGGGGGTCACAGTGGTGATCGTGGGCCATGTCACCAAGGAGGGCGCGCTCGCAGGGCCCCGCGTGCTCGAGCACGTGGTCGACACCGTGTTGCAGCTCGAAGGCGACCGCCACGGTGAGCTCCGCGTGCTGCGCGCCGTGAAGCACCGCTTCGGGTCCACCCAGGAAATCGGGCTGTTCTCGATGGCCTCCGGGGGCCTGGAGTCCGTGTCGGACCCTTCCGCGCTGTTCCTGTCCGACCGGCGCGCCGGCCTGCCGGGTTCGGTGGTCGTCCCCGCCATGGAGGGCCAGCGTCCGCTGCTGGTCGAGGTGCAGGCGCTGGTCAACCAGCGCCAGATGGCTTATCCGAAGCGATCGGTCCAAGGTCTCGATGGCGGCCGGTTGGAGTTGCTCATGGCCGTGCTCCAACGACACGAGGAGCTGAAGGTGATGGACATGGATGTCTACGCGATGGTCGCGGGCGGGGTGAAGGTGACCGAGCCGGGCGCCGACCTCGGGATCTGCGCCGCTGTCGTGTCTTCGCACTACAAGCGCGGATGCCCCGAGCAGTTCGTGCTTTGCGGAGAGGTCGGGCTCGGCGGCGAACTACGGCGGGTCAACCGTATCGAGCAGCGGCTGGCCGAGGCAGCCCGCCACGGGTTCACCACCGCCGTGGTACCGAAGTCTGCTCCCGCTTCACACCCGGGCATCGAAGTGATGCGGGTGCCCACGCTCGACGCCGCGATGGCGGTTCTCGACCTCTACTGACGGGTCCTGCGGGTTCGCCGGACGGGTTTGCCCATCTGGCCCCTAGAATGAGGCCGTGGCCGAGCGCCGGAACAAGGAGTTGATGACAGCCCTTGGTGAGGTCGCGCCCGGTCGGCCGTTGCGCGAGGGTCTGGACCGCATCCTCAAGGCCGGGATGGGTGCCCTGATCGTGCTCGGAGACGGCCCGGAGGTGCTCAACATCTCCTCGGGCGGAATCCTCGTCAACACAGCGTTCTCACCCCAGAAACTGTCGGAGTTGGCAAAAACCGACGGTGCGATTGTGCTCACACCCGACTCCAGTTACATAGCCCGGGCGAACGTGCACCTCGTGCCCAACCCCAACGTGCCGACCGAGGAGACCGGAACCCGGCACCGCACAGCGGAGCGCGTCGCCCGGAGCATCGGGGTGCCGGTGATCTCGGTTTCCGAGGACATGGCAGTGGTCACGATCTACACCAAGACCGAGCGCTACCAGCTCGAGCCGATCCCCTCGATCCTCAGCCGCTGCAACCAGGCCCTGCAGACCCTCGAGCGATACAAGGCCCGCCTCAACGAGGAGTCGACCAGCCTCACTGCACTCGAAGTCGAGGACCAGGTGATGCTGCGCGACGTCGTCAGCCTGCTCCAGCGAGCGGAGCTCGTGGCTCGCATCTCCGAGGAGATCGAGCAGTACCTCGTGGAGCTCGGCACCGACGGTCGACTGGTCCGCCTGCAGCTGCGCGAGCTGATGGCCGGTGTCGAGGACGAGCGCCGCCTCGTGGTGCTCGACTACCTCCAGCCCGACGCCTCGTGGGATCTGGAGCAAGCGATCGAGACGCTGTCGGAAATGGACATCGACGACCTGCTTGACCAGGAGGCGGTCGCGGCCGCGCTGCACCTTGCCGGCCAGACCGATGACCTTGACTCGTCCATCCAGCCCGCCGGCCACCGGATGCTCGCGCGGATTCCACGGCTGCCCGAGGCGACGGCCACGAAGCTGGTAGAGCACTGCGGCACGCTGGAGAAGCTGTCGCGCAGCACGGTCGAGGAGCTGAGCGACATCCAGGGCGTCAGTGAGCACATGGCGCGCACCGTGAAAGAAGCGCTGGCGCG
This sequence comes from Actinomycetes bacterium, assembly GCA_024222295.1. Classification (NCBI taxonomy): domain Bacteria; kingdom Bacillati; phylum Actinomycetota; class Actinomycetes; species Actinomycetes bacterium. Next base: position 47,601 of record JAAEPF010000032.1, on the reverse strand, counting down.
CATCGCGGAGTCGTCGATCCTCGACCGCTACTCCTGACCGGCACCGCCCCGGCAAGCCCGTCCGCAGGCAGGCGGCGGTGCGGTGAGCACTTAGGATCACGCCCATGGACGCAGTGCTTCCCTCTTCGACCCCCGCACATGTGGTGCGTACCGACGGTGCCGACCGCGGGCTCGTGATCGTGCCCGACATCTGGGGGCTGAGGCCCCTATTCACGGACATGTGCCACGACCTGGCTGCGCGCACCGGTTGGTCGGTGGGCACCTTCGATCCTTTCGGTGGTGCCGAGCTGCCGGGGGCCGAGGATCCCGAGGGCTTCCCGGCGCGTTCGGCGGCGCTCAAGGAACTGCGTGACGACGCCCTGCTCGCGGATGCCGTGGCGGTGGCTGACGCCACCGGGTGCGCACAGGTGGGCCTCATCGGGTTCTGCATGGGTGGGATGTACGCGCTCAAGGCGTCCTCCACCGGCCGCTTCGACCGGATCGTCAGCTTCTACGGAATGATCGAGGTACCCGCCGACTGGGCCGGTGGAGGGCAGGGCCAGCCTCTTGACGCCCTCGCATCGCGCGGGAGCTGTGAGGTGATGGCGGTGGTGGGCACCGCGGACGAGTGGACCCCGGCCGACAAGGTCGAGGCGCTCGCTTCCAGCGGAGTGAATGTGGTGGCGTATGAAGGAGCCGAGCACGGGTTCGTGCACGACCCATCGCGCCCGACCCACCGCGCGGATGACGCTGCCGACGCCTGGGACAAGGCCCTGGCGTTCCTCGACGGCCTCTGACCGAGGCCGGTCGCCCTGGCCGGGCCCGATGTCAGTGGGAGCGGATCTCGAGCTCGCGGCGCTTGAGGATGCGGTAGCCCGAGCCGTCGGTCTCGACCCACCCGAGCTTCAGGAAGCTGGCGATTGCCTTGTTGACGCGTTCGCGAGACGCCCCGACGAGTCCGGCCAGTTCTTCCTGGGTGATGGGGATCTCGAAGGACTCGTTGTCGCCGGCCATCTCAAGCAGGTGCTTGGCGGTGCGGCCGGTGACGTCGAGGAAGAACGAGTCGGCGAGCGCTTCGTCGGTCGAGCGGATTCGCTTCGACAGCAGGCGGACCACCGACCAGAGCAGCTCAGGGTGGTCTTCCCAGATGTTGCGCAGCACCTCGTAGGAGACGCGTAGCACTTCGCTGTCTTCCAGGGCTCGGGCTTCGGCGGACCGCCCGAGCTCGTCGAACAGCCCCATCTCTCCGAACAGGTCCCCTCGCTGCATGATGGCGACCATCGACTCGCGTCCGTCGACGCTCTTGTTGGCGATGGCGACGCGGCCCTCAACCATGACGAAGCAAGCGTCCGCCTCGGCGCCCTCTTCGAACACCACGTCGTTGCGCACGAGCTGAAGCAACTCGGCTGCATCCGCCAGGCGCTGCTGGTCGTCGGCGTCGAAACGGTCGAAGAGCTCGACGTCGCCCAGCAGATGTGAAGCGTCCCCTGAATCCATGGCAGCCCACTCTAGGAGGCAGCGGTGCTTGCAGGCAGTTCGTGGGTGCCAACACCTGAGTTCGAACGCAGGACGGCTACCGTTCGCGCGATGGACAACGCAGCGTCATCCGGGGCACCTGCCCGTGTGTGGTGCGTGGTGGTCGCCGCAGGATCAGGTCGTCGTTTCGGCGCTCCCAAGCAGTTCGCGGAGCTCGGTGGCTCAACGGTGCTGGGCCACTCGGTGACAACGGCCGCGCAGGCCTGTGATGGCGTCGTCGTGGTCGTGCCGGCCGACGAGGTCGAGGCTTGCAGAGCGATGGTCCCCGGAGCGGATGTGGTCGTGTCGGGGGGCTCCACACGCTCGGAGTCGAGTCGCGCAGGCGTCGAGGCCGTCCCCGACGAAGCCGAGGTGATCCTGGTGCACGATGGGGCGCGACCACTCGCGACCCCCGGACTGTTCACGAGGGTGACAGCGGCGGTCGACGGTGGTGCCGATGGGGCTGTGCCCGTGGTGCCGCTGGCGGACACGATCCGCGACCGCGAAGGCACTCTGGTGGACCGTGACAACCTCGTGGCAATCCAGACACCCCAGGGTTTCGTGGCAGCGACGCTGCGGGACGCCGTGCGAGGCGGCGGCGAGGCAACCGACGACGCCGCCCTGGTCGCGGAGGCGGGCGGTACGGTCGAGTTCGTTGACGGCGAGTCGGCGAACCGCAAGGTGACCACGCCGGAGGACCTGGTGATCGCGCAAGCCCTGATGCAACGGGCCGGGCTGCAAGCCGAGCGAGGAGGCAACTGAGGTGAAGGTGCGCATCGGCAACGGATTCGACATCCATGCGTTCTCCGACGACGAGACGCGCGCTCTGGTGCTGGGTGGGGTGGCGTTCCCGGATGGTCCCGGACTGGTCGGCCACTCCGATGCCGACGTCGTGGCCCACTGCGTGGCCGAGGCGTTGCTCGGTGCCGCGGGGCTGGGCGACCTCGGGTCGCACTTCCCGGACACCGACGAACGCTTTGCCGGCGCCGACAGCATCGAGTTGCTCACCGAAGTGGTGGTGCAGGTGCGCGCTGCGGGCTGGGCCATCGCAAATGTCGACTGCTCGGTGGTGGCCGAGCGTCCGAAGCTCGCGACGCGTCGAGACGAGATGCAGCAGCGCCTCTCGGGCGTGGTTGGCGCGCCGGTGACCGTGAAGGGACGCCGGGCAGAAGGCATAGGGGGCCTCGGTCGCGGCGAGGGCATCGCCTGTTTCGCGTCGGCGCTGCTGACAGACGGGGAATCACGGTGAGCGGGCGCGACAAGCGCGCTGGCGCCAAGGGTGCCCGCCCGGGTCGCGGCCCCAAGCGGCCGCCGAAGCGTAGGGCTGGCTCGCCCGGCAAGGGGCCGAAGCGTGGGTCGAGGCCTGACAGCCGCGATGGTGGCAAGCGCAGCAATGCTGGGAAGGGCAGTGGTACTGGGAAGGGCAGTGGTGCTGGCAAGGGCAGCGGTGGCCAGCGCCCCAAGGGTCTGGACGGCACGCAGGTGGAGGGCCGCCAGGCCGTACGGGAGTTGTTGCTGGCCGGCCGCAGGCGGGCGCGCGAGGTCTACCTGGGCAGCGAGGTCGAACGCGCCGATGTGGTGCAGGACATCGTGGGGCTGGCCGGCGAGCTGCGCGTGCCGGTGAAGACCGTGAGCCGCTCGAAGCTGGACCAGATGTCGCGCACCGACGCCCCGCAGGGCGTCGTGGCCATGGCGGAGCAGATACCGGGTGAGGAACTGGCGCACTTGTGTGATGCGGGATCGGACCGGCCATTCCTGCTGGCGCTCGATGGGGTGACCGATCCCGGCAACCTCGGCGCGCTGCTGCGCATCGCGGAGTGCGCCGGTGTGTCCGGTGTGGTCATCCCGAGGCACCGTGCGGCACGGGTGACTCCCACGGTCACCAAGGCGGCGGCCGGTGCGGTCGAGTACCTGCCCATGGCGCTGGTCGGCGGGTTGCCCTCTGCAATCGAGGAGATGAAGGCCGCCGGGGTCTGGGTGGTCGGCCTCGATGCCGGAGGAGACACGTCGATACACGATCTCGAGGTCGGCGCGGACGGGGTGTGCCTCGTGCTGGGCGCCGAGGGCAGTGGGCTGTCGCGTCTGGTCCGCGAACGCTGTGACCTGATCGCGTCCATCCCGCTGCACGGTCGCCTGGCGTCGCTCAACGTGGCATCCGCCGGCGCCATCGCGACCTATGAGGTGGCGCGTCGGCGCGGCTGACCGCGCTCAACGGCCGCGACCCGGCATATCGTTGCGTGCAGAACGTCTGGACGGAACGGGGACTTGATGAGCAGCAGCGCGGGTGTAGAAGACACGGGCGCCGGAGTCGGGTCCAGCAGGTGGCTGGTCGCAGTCGGAGCGGTTCTCATCCAGCTGTGCCTTGGTGCCATCTATTCGTGGTCGGTGTTCACCCCTGACCTGCGTGACGCGGGATGGTCGAAGGTACAGACCCAGGTCGTGTTCTCGGTGAGCCTGGCCACCTTCGCCCTGGTGATGGTCTTCGCCGGCCGCAAGCTCAATTCGTGGGGCCCGCGGCGGCTGGCCCTCGGTGGGGGTGTCACCCTGGGTATCGGGTACCTGGTGGCCAGCATCGGTGGCGGCACTCAGTTCGCAGCAGTGCTCATCGGCATCGGACTGATCGCCGGCGCCGGAATCGGCCTGGGCTACGTTGTGCCGATCGCGGTCGGGATGCGGTGGTTCCCGGACCACAAGGGCATGATCACCGGCGTCGCCGTGGCAGGATTCGGCTTCGGAGCGCTGGCCTGGATCAAGCTCGCCGGTTCGTGGGGTGACCTGATCGGCCGGGTCGGGCTGGACGGCACGTTCCGCCTCTATGGGGTGGCCTTCGCCGTCATCGTGGCTGTGGGCAGCCTGACGATGAGGATGCCGCCCAAGGGGTGGCAACCCGCGGGGTTCGCGCCTGCAGAGGCGGCCGGGGTCGGGGGCGAGCCCTTCACTCCGCGCGAGATGTTGCGCACCCCGCAGTTCCACCTGATCTCACTCACGTTCATGGTGAGCGCCGGGGCGGGCCTGATGGCGATCGGCCTGATGAAGCTCTACCCGATCGAGGCGCTGGTGGACGGTGGCGTATCCGAATCGGAGGCCAGTGCGATCGCAGGCACGGCCATGGCGGTGTTCTTCAGCATCGCCAACGGTGTCGGTCGGCTCGTGTGGGGCACGTTGAGTGACCGCATCGGTCGCCGACGCTCGGTGGTCGTGATGGCCGCGACCCAAGGGCTGTTTCTCCTCGCGTTCACGACCATGGCCGGCAACGAGTACACGCTCTACGCGGCTGCAGCGCTGATCGGGTTCAACTTCGGTGGGAACTTCGCTCTGTTCCCGGCCCTGACCGCCGACGAGTTCGGAAACGAGGTGGTGGGCGACAACTACCCGTGGGTGTTCCTGTCCTATGGCGCGGGAGGGATCCTGTTCCCGATCCTCGGCGGTTGGTTCGGAGACGCCGGGGACTTCCCGCTTGCGTTCACCATCTCGGGTCTCATGTGCCTTGTCGGTGCAGGTGCAGCCTGGCTGGTGTTTCCCCCGCACCACGACGAGGCGACCCGGCCGTTCAGCGTTCACGGCTTCCTGCACAACGCGCACCTCTTCGAGCAGCCCGAGACGACCGAGCACTAGCGCCACAGGAGCCCACCGACGCCGATGGCGACAGCAGCCGCGGCCGTCGGTCCGAGCGGGCGCTCATGCCGGCGATGGTTTCCTTGCCGGGTGGTGGACCGCGCGACTAGCTTGCCAGTGAGGTAGTTTCGGTTCGGCGACTGACACAGACGACGGCAGCGGGGGCGGCTGATGAGCAACACATCCACTGGGAATGGACCTATGCCTGGCGGGCGTACCAAGGCATTGCTGGTCATCGCGGCACTGGTGGCACTGGTGGCACTGGTCGCCGGTGCCTGCACCAATCCGCCACCCGACATCCCGGAGGACCCATGGGCTCCGGACCCGGTTCCGGGTCCGCATGACACCCAACCGCCGGCCAATCCCTTCCTCGCGGATTCTCCATGGCCGATCAGCCACCAGAGCTCGTACCAGCAGGCGTCTTCCGAGCTGCCCGGGCCGACTCGCAACGACACCACGTTCGTCGACAGGATTTCCGGCTCACCGGGCGCCATCACGATGGCGTACGGCCCGTCCTACGCGGACGGGTCCTACCCGGTTTGGGGCTCGGCGTGGTTCGGCGTGCACAAGTCGGTGCACAGTGAGGCCGGCCTGCAGAAGGTGTCCGAACTCCCGCTGCTGCCCGACCTTTCCGGCGGCATCGAGAACGCGATCTCGACCGCCTACTCCTTCGTGGACGTGAACGGCCACTTCTTCGCCGCCGGCCAGGCGCAGGTGCGTCGGTTCCGCGATGCCGTTGCGGGAGACCCGACTTCTGGCGTCGTACTCGACGATACGTTCGAGATCCCCGATGGCGTCCTAACGGTCGACGATGTGATCGTCGGCATGAGCCTCACCTACGACGGCACCATCATCGTGATCTCCAAGACGGGCGTGGTGATGTCCGTCGAGCGAGACTTCACCGGCTTTCAGACGCTCGTGCTGCCCGGAGGCCACACGGTGTCCAACTCGATCGCCATCGACGAGGACGGGGGCATCTACGTGGTGACGGAGTCCCACATGTTCCGGGTGCAGTGGACCGGCACCTCGCTCACCCTCGACGAGGCCGATGGTGCCTGGAGTGTGGCCTACGACAGCGGTCCGGCGGTGCCTGCACCCGGCCGGCTGGGTCCGGGCTCCGGCACCACCCCGACCCTGCTCGGATCGGGCTCCGACGACAAGCTCGTGGCAATCGCAGATGGCCAGGTGTTGATGCACCTCAACGTGTTCTGGCGAGATGAGATCCCGGCGGACTGGTCCGGGCTGCCCGGTGAGGACCGTCGCCTGGCGGGCGACGCCCCGATCACCTTCGGCGACCCCGATGCCACCCGCTCGATCACCGAGCAGTCGCTCACCGGCCGTGCCCACGACGTGATGACCGTGAGCAACGCATACGGTCCCCCGTTCGACGTGGCGGGCGACAAGCTCGCAGTGTTCAACTCCGGCAACCCGAGTATCGCCCCCCACGGGGCGGAGAAGTTCCGTTGGGACCCGGCCACGCGCACACTCGATTCGGTGTGGGTCAACCAGACCGTCAGCTGCCCCAACGGAATCCCGTCGATGAGCACAGCCACCGGCTACGCCTACTGCTGGGGTGCGCGCAACGGATTCTGGACCCTCGAGGGCATGGACTGGCACACCGGGGCCAGCGTGTTCCGCATCCCCCTCACGCAGTCCAGCAGCGACAACTCCGCCTACGCCGCAACTGAGGTCGGACCGTTCGGCTCGATCGTGTCCGGCACCCTCGGAGGGGCCGCGGGAATCATCCAGGTTCCGTAGCGGAGCCTCAGGTGACCCGGTCCCGCGAGGGGTCGTATCCGTCTGGCACCGCTATCCGCGTCGCCTGCGCGGCTGGTCGCCGCCGGATGGTGCCAGCGAGGGTGCCAGGAACGCAAGCGTGACGACGGCGGCCAGACCGCCGATCACCAACGGGTTCTGCAGGAAATGGAGCAGGCCTGCCGAGTCGAGCACGACGGCGACCCGGCCCTTGATGTCAGCGGTCGTGATCGCCCACATGTCAGCGGTGTCGCGGTTGTCGCCCTGGGTGCGGATCACTCCGTCGTCGGTCGAGATGATGCGGTGAACCACCCTCTGGCCGGCGCCGGGTTCGCCCTCTGGTACGACCAGCACCACAGCGTCGCCCACGTTGTACTCGCCGGGGGCACTCGCGATCGCCAGGTCGCCACCGTGCATGGCGGGCTCCATCGAGTTGCCCGCCACGATGACGGTCGTGAGGTAGCCACTGGCGTGTGCAACGGCCAGAGCAGCGATGACGACGGCACAGAGCAGGGCGGCCACGCGGGAGAACACGCGGCGCGACTCGCGCTGGTGCGGTTCGGGGCGGTTGCACCGCACCTCGGTGCTGGCCGTGGCGTTGGCGGGGTCGGTCTTGCGACGGTTGGGGTGCGCGCCGGCTGAGTGCTCGGGCATCCACGGGGCTGCGATGCTGCCGGCCGGCGGCTCGTCGGCCGTCTTCGTGCAGTCGCTCGTGGGTGGGTCGTGAGGACTCATGGCAATGACTCCACGACGAAGTCCGTGAAGGGGTCATTCCATGAGTTGGAGCCGTATGCCCAGATGCCGGCACGCGTACCGCCCAGGGCGTTGTCCTGGGCGGGGGTGAGGGTGGCCGAGATGGTGGAGCCGTGGATCGAGGCGGTGACCTGCGTGCCGTCGACCTCGAGGGTCAGCAGACCGGGTCCGGTCGGCAAGCCGGTCTGTGCTGCGAGCACCGTGCGGGTACCGCCTCGCACGAACACGATCTGCAGTTGGCCGGCCTGGTCGCCCCTCCAGACCGCGTGGATGCCCCGTCGTCCGTTGTTGTTGACTCGTGCGGCGACGGCCATGTCGAAGCGACCGCTGGTGGCGACGTTGGAGGTTACGCGCACCCGCTGCGCCGACACGTCGAGCGAGGCAATGCCGGCGTCTTCCCAGCCGATTCGCCGGGCGCCACCGTTCCAGACTTGGAACCAGCCGCGGTGCACCAGCCACGGCCCCCCGATCTCGGCGACGCGGCCGCTGAGGTTCTGAAAGCCGCCCATGTCGTCCAGGGCCAGGGGCTGTGACACCGGGATGGTTCCGGGCACGTCCTGGGCGAACACCTGTGACGTTGCGAGCGGCAGTTGAGCGGCCGATGCGAGATGGAGCCCAAGCGCTGCGGACAGCACTGCGAGCACGGCGAGGGCCGATCGGAGCATGCTGCTCCGATCGGCCCTGCTGATCTTGCGTGTGCGCACCTGAGACTCTCTACAACTGGTCCGTCAGGCTCAGCTGTAGATGGCGACGCTGGCGGCTTCGACTGCCTCGGCCGACACGTTCGTCATCGAGATCGACTCGCTGGCGCCGGAAACAGTGCCGCTGCCGCTGTCGAGGAGGGTGCCGCTGCCATCGCGCAGGGCGACGTCGAGTGTCTGGCCGACGCAGGCCGCAGCGATGCCGCTGATGTCAGCGGAGTCGACCTCGAAGCGACCGTCGGTGGCGTCGTAGACCACCGTGTAGTCGATGGTCACGCCATCGTTGTCGCAGCTGGCGACCACGGTGTCGTCAGCGCCGAGTCCGGAGCTTCCGAGACCACCGAGGGTGGCAGCTGATGCGGTGAGTACGAAGGCCATCAATACAGCAGCACCGATGCCAACCGCTCGCCATGAGCGGTTCGATCGGTGCGACCTCTTGACGCGGTTCCGTCGTACCTGTGTGGGGGTTTGAGTGTTTTCCATGGCCGAATCTCTCGGATCCTCACCGCGCATCTTGAGCGATGAAACGGCCATGGACGGGTAAATCTCAGGGCCCCGATCCGGTGTCTCAGGGCCCCGATCCGGTGTCTCACGATCCGCGCGTGATGGGTGTCACAGCACCGGTGCGGATGCTGCTCAGCCACCAAGCTGCTTGCGAACGGCCTTTAGGGCGGTGAGCTTGCGGTCCTCGTAGCCGCGCACCTGCCGCGGTAGTTGTGCCAGCTCCAGCGTCGACTCGAACGTGTGGGGTCCGAGCCCAGCCAGGGCCTTCTCGAGCGCAGCGGCGTACTCCTCGGCGAGACCCCGCTCTGCGCGCCGAACCTCGGCACGACCGAACGGATCGAGCCATGTGCCGCGCAGCCGTCGCGACCGGGCCAGCAGCTTCAGGGCAGGCATCGCCCACGGGCCGAGCTCAATCTTGTGGCCCAGCCCGCGGTCGCGCAGCGTGGGCGGGTGCAGGTTCCACGACACACGTGCCGGCCCGTCGACCAACCGGGCGGCGTCGCGAAGCACCTGCGCGTCCGTCAGCAGTCGGGCCACCTCGTACTCGTCCTTGTAGGCCAGCACCCGGTGGAGTTGTTCGGTGACGGTGTCGGTCAGTTCCCATCGACCTGGCGCCACTTCCTGTTCACGCTCCGCAGCCCTCAGCACCAGGTCGATGTATCGAGTGGCGAGGCGCTCAGACTGGTAGTCCACGAGAGCAGCGCACCGCAGGGCCACCGCATCGAGTGTGCGCCGTGGGGCTCCGAGCTGTGTCAGGTCGGCGAGCTTCATCTCGAGCGCTGGAGACGGTCGAGGTGGGGCGTTACTGGCCGTTGTCGCGGCGTTGATCGCGCGCTGCAGGGCCGGCGGGTCTGAAACCGCCAGGCGACCCCACGCGAACGCGTGCCGGTTGGCCTGGACCGCGACGCTGTTGACGTCGATGGCAGACAGAACCGAGCTGAGCGAGACAGGCAGCAGGCCGGCCTGCCACGCCATGCCGACAACGAACATGTTGGCAGTAGCCGGCTCACCCACGAGCGTCTCGGCGCATCGTGCGGCATCTGCCCAGGAGGCGCCGGCTATGCATGCTGCCTCGATCCGCTCGCGCACGACGGAAGACTCGTCGCGTGATGCATCGGGATGCGTGATCATGGAGGCGGTGGGTGTTTCGCTGGTCGACCCCACGAGCGCCGTGCGGTCGGGCGAAGCCGCGGCGAGGGCGTCGTTGGACGCCGCCACGATCGAGTCGAGTGCAATGAGGGCGTCGGCCTGGCCGTCACCGAGGTGATTTGTGGCCGTCTCGGCTCCGCGTGAGCTGATGAGCAGGTCGGAGACCACCGGACCTGCTTTCTGGGAGAGCCCGGTCTGGTCGAGCCCGTGTACGTCGAGCCCGTCGAGCATCGCGGCGGTGCCGATCACCTGTGACACCGTCACCACGCCGGTTCCACCGATGCCTGCGAAACGGATCCGCGCCGAGACGGTTTCAGCCCTCGGGGGCGCGCCGATGTCGGTGGGGGGAGCCTGTGGAACCGGTGGCCCGGTGGGCGCAGGCTCCGGTGCGCGGAAGCGGTGCCACCAGCGACGGGGAGCAGCGCGCACTGTGAGAAACGAGGGGCAGTCACCGTCGAGGCAGGCGTAGTCGAGATTGCACCCTGTCTGGTCGATGCGGGTCTTGGGGCCAAGGGGTGTGTCGACGGGCTGAACCGAGAGGCAGGAGCTCTTCTCCGAACAGTCGCCACAGCCCTCGCACACTCCCTCGTGGATCATGAGTCGCCGGTCGGGGGTGGGCTCTGCGCCGCGCCGTCGGGCGCGGCGCAACTCGGCCGCACACGGCTGGTCGTGCACGAGCACAGTGACCCCGGGAGTCGACGCCAGCACTTCCTGGGCCTCGATGATCCGGCTGCGGTCCCAGAGGTCGACTCCGCCCGGGAAGGTGAGCGGTGCCAGGCGAGCGGTGTCATCAGCGGTCACGATCACGCGGGCCACACCCTGAGCGAGCAGCACGCCGCTGAGCGCTGCGGCATCGAGCTGGCCCGGAGGGCGCTGTCCGCCGGTCATGGCCACGTGTCCGTTGAGAAGAACCTTGTAGGTGATGTTGACGCCCGCGTCGACTGCGGCCTGAACCGCCAGCTGGCCGCTGTGGAAGTAGGTACCGTCGCCGAGGTTCTGGGTGAGGTGGCCGGACTCGACGAACGGCGACATCCCGATCCACGGGGCGCCCTCTCCGCCCATGGCGCTGATCGTGACGATCTCGCCCAGCCGCGGGTCATCGCTCAGCATCGCCATGGTGTGGCAACCGATTCCGGCCCCCACGATCGTGCCCTCGGGTGTGCGGGTGGATTGGTTGTGTGGGCAGCCCGAGCAGAAGAAGGGTGTGCGGGCATCGTTGATCGAGACAGGAATCTGCGCCCGTCGGCGCTCCGGTGGATTGAGCACGCCTCCCAGGCGTGACTCGAGCGCCGTGCGCAACGGCTCCAGCATGCGGTCCGCGGTGAGCGGACCGTGACTCGGGAACTGGGGCCGCCCCGCGCGGTCGTACTTGCCGGTCACATGAGGCTGGTGGCCCGAGTTGTAGAGGCAGTCGCGAACCAGCCTGGCCAGGGTGGGGTTCATCTCCTCGACAACCATCACCTCTTCGAGGCCGCGGGCGAACTCGCGCACCTCGCTGGCGTGGAACGGAATGGGCATCTGCATCTCCATGATCCGTATGCCGTTCGCAGCGAGTCGGGCCTCGTCCAGGCCGAGCCGTCGCAGGGCTTCCATCAGCTCGCGGTGTGTGACCCCGGAGGCGATGATCCCGAGCCACGCGTCGTCGCAGGGCACGGTGAGTCGGTTGAGTTCGTTGAGGGCCCCGTAGCTGACGGCGAGGTCGCTGCGGACCCCGCGGAGTTCCTGCTCGATCTCGAGGGAGTGCGCGCCCAGTAGCAGCCCGTCGGGGCGGCACAGGTATGGCGCACCGTCGATGGTCGGCATCACAGGCGAAACCCGGTGCGGGTCTAGTGCCACGTTGGCGGTGCCGTCAGCAACTGAGCTGACGATCTTGAGCCCCACCCAGAGGCCCGACGCACGTGAGAGCGCGATGGCGTGACGGCCGAGGTCGAGCGCCTGGCCGACATCAGCGGGGTAGAGGATCGGGAGGTGCAGGTCCACAAAGGTGGCATCCGACGATGACGGCAGCGTGGAGGACTTCGCAGCCGGGTCGTCGCCCACGATCGCGACCGCGCCGCCGGCCGGCGAGGTGCCGGCGAACACCGCGTGGCGTAGCGCATCGGAGGAGCGGTCGAGGCCGGGCGCCTTGCCGTACCAGAGGCCCACGACTCCGTCGTAGGTGGCGTCGGCTCGACTGGCAGCCAATTGGCTGCCCATGACAGCGGTGACGCCCAGTTCCTCGTTGACCGCAGGCCGGTGCACGATCGGAAGGTCGGGTGCTGTATCGATGCTGCGGCGTAGTTCGATGTCGTACCCGGCCAGGGGACTGCCCGGGTAGCCGGACGCAAACGCGGCCGTGTTGAGTCCGTTTGCCCTGTCGACCCGCAGTTGCTCGACGGGAAGCCGCGCCAGGGCCTGCACGCCGGTGCAGAACACGGTGCCGCGATCGAGGGTGGTGCGGTCGGTGAGTTCGTACTCCGTGAGCGCCATTGTCCCATCCTTCGATGCCGATGATTCGGTGAGTGGATACAATTGTGTCGAATAGTGCGAGAACTGGCGACCAAATCATTCATAGATTCGCTAAAATCCCCGTGATGACGAATATTGACCGCACAGACGCTCGGATCCTGGCTCAACTCCAGTCAGATGCACGGCAGACCAACAAGGCCCTCGCCGAGGCGGTCGGTGTGGCGCCGTCCACCTGCCTGGACCGGGTCAGGGAGCTGGAGCGCAGCGGGGTCATCAGCGGCTACTCCGCAGAGGTCGACCCAGCAGCACTCGGCCGCCCCGTTCAGGCCATGGTCGCTGTCAGGCTGAGGCCCAAGACGAGTGAGGTGGTGGATGGCTTCGTTGAAGCCATGTGGGAGCTTCCGGAGACGCTGTCCGTCACCCTGGTCACCGGCATCGAGGACGCGTTGGTCCACCTGTCCGTGCCGAGTGTGGACGTGCTGCGTTCATCGGTGCTTGACCGGATAGCCCGAGCGCCCGGTGTCGTGGACGAGCGCACGTCCTTGGTGTTCGAGCACCGCCGGCGCCAGGTCCTTGAGCCCGTTGCCCCGTAGGTCCGACGGTCAGGTGCTCCGCTCGAGCGTGCCCAACCCGCCGCCGTTGAGTGACGACAGCGTGACCGTGGTCGCCAGGTCGGAGTCGGCCGGCACCACGAACTCCGCGAGGGCGGGTAGTCGGGCAGCTCCGGAGCGTCGAGGTAGACGAACGTATCCGCGTCGGCATGCTCGAGTGGGAACTCGAGTGGTGCGGGTCCCATGAGCAACACGAGGCCGTCGTCGGTGGACACGACCTCGACTTCGCCGACGTACGAGTTGGAGTAGGTGCCGACATAGGACTCGTCTGCGTTGGCGGGGGCGGGGTCGGTGCCGCCGGGTAGCGAGCAGAGCGACAGCGGCCGCGCATCCGGCCAACAAGCGGGTGTGCATCGGCTGTGACCGAACGATTCTCATGCTGCCGCGCTATGGACGCGACCCGCCGATCCCTACGGCCCGGTGCTGAGCCGGTCGGCTTCCGCGGTCATCTGTCGGACACAGTTGTCGCAGATGACGTGTTCGACTTCGGGAGCCGGTGGCTGCTCGAGCATGCGGTTGCGGTACACGAGCTCATCGACTGATACCCATCCGCTGCCGTCATCGCCCCGGCCGCACCAGCAGCAGACCCTGACCATCGGTGCGGATCCGTCACGCTCAGTCGAGCGGTCCATCAGGGCGACGTCGGGGCGACGCTCCTCGAACAGCAGCACCGAGCGGAAGTCGACCCGACCGTCGGCCGCAGGTGTGACCGTCATCTCGAACCAGCGCCGCGTGTCGGGCGCATCGCAGCGGAACGGCACCGTCGCCGCCGATCCCGTGCTGCGGACGCGCGACACGACCAGCTGCCACAGGTCGCGGGCTCTGTCGTCAGCGATGTAGCTCCACAGGGTGCGTGATGGATCCGGGTCGACCATCTCCGGTGCGTCGTTGTCGAGGGCGAACCGTTCCCAGTCGGAACCGGTGGCCAAGAGCGTGTCGTCGGCACCGACCGAGTACTCCACGATGCTGCCGGCACCGACGATCTCGACGTCGGCCTCGGCTTCGATACGGCCCCACAGCGAGTCGGGGGGCTCGGTGTCGGGCAGCGTGGGGCCAGCCTCACCGAGGAGGCCGTAGAGGCGTTCGAAACCTGGCTTGTCCATCGTCTCCCACGATACGCAAGAAGGCCTGCTGGAGGAGGTCGGTCTCGTCCAGCAGGCCCTCGGACCCCCCAATGTGTTGCGCTTGTACGACTGTTCAGGTTCCTTGGTGACGCCGCGTTGTGGCGACGACTCCCACGCCGATGGCGAGAAGGGCGAGGCCTGCAAGGGCGAGTGAGTTGTCCGAGCCCGTGAAGGCCAGCGTTTCCTGGTTGGAACCACGCTCCTGGCTCGCTCCGGCGACGGCTGCCTGCGGTAGCCCCACTGCCTCTGCGCTCGCCTCTGGCGCAGTACTGGCCTCGGCTGCGACTGCCGCGGCGGGAAGCACGGTTGGCGGCGGAGTCGTGGTTGTCGACTCGGGCACCGTCGTGGAGGTGGTGCTCGTTGTCTCGGGCACCGTCGTGGAGGTCGTTGTGGTCGTCGAGGTGGTGGTCGTGGAGGAGGTTGTAGTCGTGGAAGTGGTGGTGGACGTAGTCGTCGTGGGCGCCGCGCAGGGCTTGTGGTTGGCGCTGCGGCGGTTCGTCTTCTTCCACTTGTCCTTGTGGTGAACCTGCAGGGTGGTCCTGTCCTTGCCGTTGGTAGCCGGGGTGGTGATGTGCTGACCGGCGCTGTTGGCGGGCACGCCGTAGGTGCCGAGCTCGAGGTGGCCGAGGTTGACCTTGGTCCTGCCGATCTTGAGCCGGAACTGGCCGGGCACCTTCACGATGACCTTCCAGTAGTTCTCGCCGTTGGCCTCGCAGAGCGACTTCAGGGTGCCGTTCGGCTTCGGAGCCTGCTCCTGGACGGCCGCCTGGATCAGGGGTGCAGGAGCGGCGGTCGTGGTGGTGGCCGCCGGCTGCTCCTGGCCCTTCGCAGGCCCAGCCGCTGGTGCAGCCGTGGTGGGTGCAGCCGTGGTGGGTGGCGCTGTTGTCGGTGCCACAGTCGGTGTGGGTACCGCTGTGGTGGGAATTGCGGTGGTCGGCGCTGCCGTGGTGGGTACCGCTGTGGTGGGTGCAGCCGTGGTGGGTACACGCTCGGGTGCCGGTGCCGTCGTGGTGGTGCCATCGGCGGCGGCGGTGCTGGAACCTGCGGCACCGATGGCCAGCACCATGGCGGCGGTGGCGAATGCTGCGAGGAGTATGCGGGGGGTGTTGCGGGTCATGCCTCCATGGTGAGGAGTGCCTCAGCCTCCTCCAATGAGGAGAATGCTGGGGCTGACGGGCCTTCCGACCCAACACTTTGGGCCGAGGGGCCCATCGCCGAGGCCTGGCGCCAGGGTTAGCCGTCCCAGAAGTCCCGGTCGTCGCCCGAGAACTCCTCCCAGGCGGCGTCGTCGGCATCCGGGGGCGTTGCCGCCTTCGGCCCGTTGCCACCTGGCGGCGTGGTTTCGCCCGACTCCGGCTTGCTCGAGTCGGCGGGAACAGTGACGTGGCTTGCCGGTGCGCCGTGGACGTGACCGCCGTGGTCGTGGTGCCCGACATCGGAGGGTTCGAGCGTTGCCGCAGCAAGTGCGGTTGTGATCGGCACCGACAAGACCAGGCCGATGGAACCCACGAGCATCCGGATGATCTCCACTGCCACGACCTCACCGGTGAGGATCCGTGCAACCGGAGCGCTGCCCTGTGCGAAGAGCAGTACGAGAGGCAGAGCCGCGCCCGCGTAGGCGAGCACGAGGGTGTTGACCGTCGACGCGATGTGGTCGCGTCCCACCCTCACGGCCTCGCTGTAGAGCGCCCATGGGCCCATCGTGGGGTCCGCCCGCCGCAGCGCTGCCACTGTCGACACCTGGGTGACCGTCACGTCGTCGATGACGCCGAGCGCGCCCACGACGATTCCAGCGACCAGCAGACCTCGCAGGTCGAGGGCGTCGGCGGTGATTCGCAGCACCTGGGCGTCTTCGTCGCCGAGGCCAGTCAGGTTCGCGAACGACGAGGCCACCAGGGCCAACAGGGTGGTAACGAGCAGGGCCACGAGGGTGCCGGCGAGCGCGACCGTGGTGGAGAAGTCGAATCCGTGCGCCAGGTACAGCGCGAGTACGGCGATCGCGACCGTGCCGGCGAGCGCGACCCATACGGCAGGGTTGTCCCGCAGCAGCGACGGAACCACGAAGGCGATCAGGATTAGTCCGCCTGCTGCCAGCCCGAGCAACGCCCGCACGCCGTGCCAGCGCCCGAATGCCACCACGACTACAACGAAGAGGATTGCGAGTACCCACAGCGAGCTGGTGCGCTGGAAGTCCACGAATACGTAGCGGTACGGCTCGGGCGAGGTCGGCACATCGAGCACGATCACGGCGTCGCCCTCTGCCACGCTCGGCAGGTCGAGGTCGTCAGCCGCCACGACGAACTGCCCGGTGGCTCCCGCATCGGGGCCGGAGGTGAGTTCGAAGGTGGCGATGGAGCAGTCGACGGCAGACACGATCTCGAGGCTCTGGCATTCGTCCACCGAGATCTTCGTGACCGTCGCGTCGAAGTAGTCGTCCTGGGGGAACCCGAGCGACGGCGCTTCACCCGTCGGCCAGAACGCGATGATCCCGACGAACGCCAGCACAGCGGCGGCCGCCACCGACCAGGTGACGACCTTGCGGATCGTCGTGCGGTCTGGGGTTACCGGGGCTCCCACCCGGCCAGTCTTGCAGGGGTCGCGGTGCGGTCCGTGCGACCGGCCGCCGGGGCGGGCAGCGTCAGGTGGGACTCAGCCTGAAGATCCGGATGTCGCGGTCGGTGCGGGTGAGATATGTGCGGAACTGGGGCACGATCTCGTGCAGTCGCGGCCAGATCTCCTCTTTCTCCTCCGCGCTCATCGAGTGGGCATTGACCTCGAAGTCGACCCCGTCGGAGTTGACCCAGGCCTTGGGGTCGGCTTCGAGGTTGTACATCCAGCCCGGATGGTGCTCCTGGCCGAAGTTGGATGCCACCACCACGAAGTCGTCGCCGTCGTGCAGGGCCGCCAGCTGCACGTCGCGCTTCTGGCCCGACTTGCGGCCGGTCGTGGTGAGGATCACCTGGGGAATCGTGGGTCGACCCGCCATCACCCAGCGCCCGTTGGTTTTTCGGTAGATCCACGGATCGATGCGCGCCGCGGTCTGGCGTGTGAGCCATCCCCCTACCTTGGTGGAGGAGAGCCAGTTGACGAAGTCCCGGTAGGCCATGGTGGCCATCTTTGCCGACCGGCGGCACGGCCGCTGACCGTGGCGCTGTTGGCTTACGATGCCGCCCGTGAGCAATGAGTCTGGCCCCGAAAGGGGCTCCCCGGTCATCGTGCTCGTCTCCGAGGAGCACTGCGAAGATCTCCGTGACGCGTTCTGGCGTTACGGGCGCGAGTACGACCTGCGCACCGCCCGGTCCTGTGCCGAGGCCCTCGACGAGGCAAACTCGGCCATCGGTGCAGGGGTGCCGGTCGCAATGTTCGTGTCCGACAGCCTGCTGCCCGACACGGACCTACGCGATGCGATGGCTCAGTGGAGGGCGGCCTCGCCGACTGCTCGCCGCGTGGTGGCGCCGCCCGTGGAGCGCTACCTCGAGCAGGGCCCCGTGTGGCGTCCGGAGATGTCGCGGGGCACCTTCGACAGCTACCTGATCATGCCCCAGGGCGTGCGCGACGAGGAGTTCCACAACTCGATCACCGACCTGCTGTCCGAGTGGAACTCCACGGCGGTGGACCCGGAGGTGGTCGTGGCGAGGATCATCGCACCGGGGGTGGATGCCCTGGTGCAGGACCTCCAGGACTTCATGGATCGGATGGGTGCCTCGAGCGAGGTGTACCCACCCGACTCCGAGGTGGGTCGGGAGGCGCTGTCGGTGCTGCCCGGCGCCGACCTGCCGGTCGTGTGGCTGATGCAGCGGGAGCCGATGGCCGTGAGTTCCGTTCGCGACCTGGCATCGTCGATCTACTCCTCGATGTCCGAGAAGTCCTTCGACGGTGTTGTCGACCTCGCCGTTGTGGGAGCAGGCCCGGCAGGACTGGCCGCCGCCGTCTACGGCAGCTCGGAGGGGCTCAGCACCGTGGTGCTCGAGTCGGGGGCGATCGGCGGTCAGGCGTCGACGAGCTCGATGATCCGCAACTACCTGGGTTTCCCCCAGGGGATCTCGGGCAAGCGCCTGGGCCTTCGGGCGCGGTTCCAGGCCCAGCGGTTCGGCACGCGTTTCTACATCGGCTGGGAGGTCGAGGACCTGGTGCCCGGCAACGGGGAACCCCATCTGCTGCGCACCGCCTGTGGTGACGTGCGTGCCAGGGCTGTGGTCGTGTCGTCCGGCGTCGAGTAACGCAAGCTCGGTGTGGAGTCGGTCGAGGACCGGCTCGGCCGCGGCGTCTACTACGGCGCTGCCCTCACCGCCGCACGCGAGCTCGAGGGCAAGGACGCATTCGTGGTGGGAGGTGGCAACTCCGCCGGACAGGCTGCAATCCACATCGCGCGCTTCGCCCACTCGGTCACGATCCTGATCCGCCGAGCGGACCTGTCCGACACGATGTCTCAGTACCTGATCACCGAGACAGAGAACACGCCGCGGATCACCGTCGAGGGCTCGACAAGGGTTGTGGGCGGTGGCGGCGATGTGTGGCTCGAGTCGATCACGACCGAGGACGTCGGCACGGGCGAGCGCCGGGAGCGGCCCGCTGCCGGGCTGTTCCTCCTGCTGGGCGCCACTCCGCACGCCGAGTGGCTGCCGCCCGCGGTGGCGGTCGATGACCGTGGCTTCGTTCTGACGGGCAGCAATGTGCCCCAGGAGCTGTGGGTCGACAGCACGCCGCCCCCGAACCTCGCCACCACCGTTCCCGGCGTGTTCGCGGTTGGCGACGTGCGTTCGGGCTCGATGAAGCGGGTGGCTGCCGCTGCCGGCGAGGGTGCCTCGGTCGTGCCCCTCGTGCACGAATATCTCGCCGGCCAGGGCGTGCTCGCCTGACGGGTCGGCCGTGACCGTCGGCGGACCAGCAGTTACCCTTCCACCAACGGTCCGGGGCGAAGGGACCGGCATGGCGGGCCCCGCGGGCCTGAGGCGACAGGAGATTGGCTGATGCGCAGATTGACTCCACTGCTTCTCGTGGTGACGGCGTTGCTGGCGACAGCGTGCACGAACCGGGCGCCGGCACCGCTCGGCACCGAGCGGTATGCCGAGGAGGTGTTCGCGAGCACCCGGACCACGTACGACGTCGTGTACGCGAGCGCTCCTGACCTGGTGTCGGGCCAGCCTGTCGACCTCGTTCTCGACTGGACCGAGCCGGTGTTGGACACTCTGGCCGAGCGACCCGTGATCGTGTGGATCCACGGGGGCGGATTCAAGGGCGGGGACAAGTCCAGCCTCTCGCCCCTTGCGGCGGCGTGGGCCAAGCGCGGGTACGTCACTCTGTCGATCAACTACCGGGTGGACCCGGGCAACCGGTGTCAGGAGTTGCAGGACGGCGAGATCACCGACCCCACGGAGCTCGAGCAGGAGACGGCGCGTTGCACGGCGGCGATCATCGCTGCGCAGCACGATGCGCAGGCCGCTATCCGCTGGGTGCGCGCCAACGCCCTGTTGCTCCGGGCCGACCCGACCCGCGTGGCGGTCGGTGGAACGTCCGCCGGTGCGGTCACGGCGGTGAATGTCGCCCAGCGCTCCGATGACCCCGGCACGGTGGGCACCGACCTCGCCTTTGACTCGTCGGTCGCAGCCGCACTGGCGGCATCGGGTTGCCAGTACCTCCCAGAGGACATTGACTCGTCGGATGCTCCGGTCCACCACCTCGCCTCTGAGTTCGATGCCGCCGTGCCCTTCGAGTGCACCATGCAGACCGAGGCCCTCGCTCTCGCTGCGGGCGTGGACGCGGGTTCGGCCTACTACTACGGCGAGGGCACACACGCGCTGGGGCTCTACAACAAGTACCGATCGGAGGTCGACCCTCTCTGGTCGGCGTTCCTGATCCAGCATCTGGGCCTCTGAGCCCCGGCACCAGTTCCCTTCGCGGTCTGCCCCCTCAGGTAGTGGACCCGGCTTGCCGATGAACGATCCAGCCGACAAGCAGGGCGCGGACCAGCCGTGGTTGCTGCTGGCTGTGCAACTCCAGGGAGCCCGGACAGATGAATGATCGAGGGGGTGAACGCGGCGCTGTCACCGGTTCCGTCTGGCTTCGTGGCATGAAGCTCGCCATGTCCTGGCTGATCGCCGCATCGGTGATGCTGGTTCCCAACGCGGATGCCATCGTGCGGGGACCACGAGGGCCGGAGCGCTCTTGCCCACGAGCGGCGGCCTCCTGACGTTGTCCGGTCGGTATCGCAACTACGCGATTCGCCTGCCGCTGCTCGGCCTGCTGCTTGCTTCCATGATCTTGCCGATCGTCCTGATGGCCGACCCCGGGACAACCACGATTGCCCTACTGGTGGCCGTTTCAGCTCCGAACCTGCTCGCGCTGCCCTGGTACTGGATCCGGGTGGGCCGGCATGCCAATTGAGGCGATGGCCGGCTGAGGACAACGTTCGAACCTCGTTTACAATCCGCGGAGCTTTCCGCGGTGTAAACCGCGGAAGTCCCGCCCGAGTGGGAGGTCCGCGGTTTGCTTCCTCCGTGGGGCTAACAAGCAAGGTGGCAGGCATTGCCAGCCAGGTTTGGGAACGCGGGATGGGTCAACGTGGAACGCTGGTCCGTGAGGTGCCCGACTGCGGTACTACAGACCTTCTGCTTGGGAGGCTGATGCGATCAAGAGGGGGTCGAGCTGCTCAGCTCCACGTGCCTCGTTCCCACCTCCAGTGCAGCTGCGGGCGCATCCTTGCTGAGCTTGCGCGTTGCCACGGCCACTCGAGGTTCTCATCGACGCTGATCAGTACCCCGATCTCGCGGGTGGTTGTCTTCCGGTGCATCAGAGGGAACCAAGTCATCTATCCGGGGGCCTCTGAAGGAGCTGACCGCCACAACCTCCGACTCCAATTGGCCGTAGTGGCCACACGGGCTCCAGCCGAGTACCTCACCGCATACAGCTGCCCCGATCACGAGCAGCTGCGTCTGGAACCAGAGACGTGCTCCTGTCTCGGAGTCGCTATTGCCGTCGCGGTTCAGTTCTCCAAAGAGCTCCTCTGCGGTTTCCAGCTGAGCGTCTGCGGCGGTCAGAACGCCTTCCGCCCGACGCTGGCGGACCTCGGCAGCGTCGAGGACTACTACGTCGAGCAGACCCACCTCGCCGTCGGACAGCTCTCGGAATACCGCATCGGCGCTCTGCAGCCAATCAAGAGCGTTTCCGGCCTTGGACAAGGTCCAGGTTCCCGCCCAGTCCTGGTGCGGCTTCAGAGCCTCGTCCAACGCCGCCGCGAGTTGGTCATTAATGCTTCGGCTCTCGGACACCCGCCGTAACGTAGCCCGCCTGTGATACGGCGCTGTTCCCTGGCCAGTTCGGCAGATGTTGACCTCGTGCAGCTAGGACCTAACAGAGGCCGATTGCGGGGCCGCCCGGGTAGATCCGAAAGTCCTCCGCGCGCCAGAGGCCAGTCGGAATCGCGAAGGCCCGCCGACCCCGTGCGTTCTGCGACTGCGCCATGCTTCGGTAAGCACGATCGCCCTCACCCACGAGATCGGGGAGCCGGAAGGACCTCGTTTACAATCCGCGGAGCATCCCGCGGTGCATAACGCGGAAGCCCCGCCCGAGTAGCTCAGTTGGCAGAGCAGCTGTCTTGTAAACAGCAGGTCGCAGGTTCGATTCCTGTCTCGGGCTCTAGCGAGAACCCAGTAATGGTGCGATTCAGCACCGGCGTGCTCGCCCGTCGACCGCTGGCCTGGACCACGATGTAGCCCTGGATGTAGCCACGTAGTCCCGGACTCTTCGACGGACGGTGGCCGACGGCTACTTGGGGCCCTCAACCAAACGAGGGATCCTCCCCCCGGTGCGCGGCTTGGAACCCAGCGCAGCAGAAGGGGCTGAGCGGTTCAGCCGTTTCGCGTGCATCGCGGTTTCTCACCACCTAGAGAACAGAGTGGGGGCGAGCAGGGATTCGCGTCAGCCCGTGATGGCGAGGGGAGCTGCGCCAGACTGGGTAGCGGTGGCCGGGGCGACAGCACTGGGCGCAGGGGCGACCGTGGTTGTCGTGTCACCTGCGGTTGTCGTCGTGGTTGTCGTCTCGCACTGCTCGAGCTGGTCCTCGCCAACAAGGGGCACGACAGGAGTGGAGCCGTCATCGCCAGCGATATTCCCGACCACGAACACGAGCGTATTGGCCTGAGCCGCAACCGGGATTGAGGCCGGGCCGACCACCGCTGTGTCGCCCAGGTTCACCTGCACGTCGTAGGAGGCGGCGGGCAGGTCGGCGTCGAGTGAGTTGCCGAAGGTCAGGTTGCCGACCGGGTCGCCAGCGACGAGCACTGTCACCTCAGGGGTATCACCCGAGGCGTGGGCAGCGGTTAGGCGACCGGAACCCTCGTCGACGCAGTCCGAGTTCAGCGGGTATGGCGTCAGGGCGAGCGTGTTGGCAGCCGATGTGGCGACCAGGGCAACGGCGCCGCCGGTGGGTGTGACGCTCTGGGTGATCAGCGCATTGGCCTGGCCCGGGTCGGCGCAGTCGACGTTGGCTCCGCCGTAGACGACGATGTCGACGGCTGTGCCGCTGGTCAGCGCCGTCGGGCCGACGATCTGGCCGAACTCGAAGTCACCGATCAGCTCGGCGCCGTTGGCACATACGGTGACATTCGTGCCACCGTCCGTCTGCGCTGTCTGACCGTCCAGATTCAGTCCGTGCACTACGTACACATCCGTCGTGGTCTGGGCTCCGGCCGGGCCACTGATCAGCGCAATCGTCAGAACTGCAGCCACGGTAAGTGCGGTGGCGATAAGTCGTTTCATCTCCCCAGCTCCATTCGGGTCGCTACTTCGTGACGGGAGGCCCCATCGTTGTGTGGTTCGACCGCGGCGCGTCTTGCGGATGCGGTTCCGCCCGAAATCCATCATCCCCGATGGCCCACGGCCACGCATAGGGGGGAGGCGGCACTGGAGAAGCGACCTGTGATCGACAAGTCGCGCGGTAGCCAACTATCGATCGTCGGATACGTCGATCACTTTCTGTGCAATCAGTGCGATGTGGGCGAGATCCGCAGGGAGTGGCGCCACATCCGCCCCGGGGAGAATCCGGCCGGCTGAGCCGCGGTCAGGCAACTGCGCATCAGGGTGGTGTGATGTCTCCGAGGGAGAAGAAGCGGCCGCCGCGGGTACCCACGAACAGGCGGCCCTCCCACAGAGCAGGTGTCGACTCGATGCATCCACCGACGTCCACCGACCACAGTTCGGGAGGCTGGATCCTTTCATTGCTCACGTCGTAACCGTGCAAGGTGCCGTTGCAGTCTCCCTGCACGAGTTTCTCGTCGACCACCACCGGCGATTGCCATGTGGGTCCGGTCAACTCGAAGCTCCACAGCTTCTCTCCGGTCATGCGGTCCAGTGCGAGCACCTCACCGCCATCGGTCGGGGCGATAACGACGGTGTCGAGCAATGCCGGTGTCGCCCAGAAGCCTGCAGGAATGTCGCCCTGGTCCTTGTAGGACCAGACGTATGGATCATCGGGCCTGCGCGGGTCCAGCTTCATCAGCTGGCCCAGGAAACGACCCTGCGCGTTCGCGCGTTCGAACTCGACCGCCACGTAGAGGAAGCCGTCCTCGTCGATCACGACCGAGGCGTCGGTGTCGTCGCCGGTCCAGAAGCGGAAGGTGCGTGTCGGCGTGCCGCCCATTCGCAACGGCGCCAGGTCCCAACCCTGCACGAGGCCACCCGAGTTGGCGAAGTACACGGTGTCGCCCCAGACGGCCACAGAGTTCTCGATCGACATCTCGTTCGCCCGGTTCCCTGCGAGGTCCGCAATCACCTGGTCGTCCCATCCCGGTGTGTTGAAGATGAGCTGCGGGGCGACCGTGACCCGACCTTCGGCGTCATATCCACGGTTCAGCTGCACGACATGCAACTGGCTGTTCTCACCACCCACGATCAGCCAGTCATCCAGCACGAGCGCGGAGCCGTCCCAGTCGTTGTTCCAGAGGGTCGGGCCGACATCGGTGGCCGAGAGCCGCCACAACTCCACGGCCTCGCCCCCACGGTCGATCGCGAGGACCCTGAAGTGGTTGTCACGGCTGCCGGTGTAGACGAGTGGGAAGCCGTCGGGGTCGACCGTGACCGAACCTTTGATCAAGTCGCCGGTAGCGAAGGGAGTGAGGATGTCGCTGCCGTCAGTGCTGTCGACGAAGTGCACCGCGCGGTCGTATGCCCCGAAGACCACCCACTGCCGACCGTCACGGTTGAACACCGCGGGCTGGCCCGTCCACCCCGTGCCGCACCACTGTTTCGTCTCGTCACCAACAGTCGAATCGGCGCACATGGCGCCCGAGGCGGGATACGTCCAACGGATCTCCGGCGCGGCAGGCACTGGGCCCTTGCCGTAGTAGCTGCGGGTCGGGTTGCCGCGGAACGTGAGCAGTCCGGGCACAGTCGCACTCCATGGCCGGCGGACTCCTGC
Organism: Actinomycetes bacterium; assembly: GCA_024222295.1. NCBI lineage: Bacteria > Bacillati > Actinomycetota > Actinomycetes > Actinomycetes bacterium. Next base: position 23,033 of record JAAEPF010000032.1, on the reverse strand, counting down.
CGGCGGCGAGAGGGTCCCGTCGGGTTCCGGGGCGACCTGGGACAGATCCGGTGGAACCGAGGAGGTGGTTGACGTTGTGCTCGTGGAGGTCGAGGTCGGAGCCGACTCGACGGTCGTGGGGGTACCGCCTGCGTCGTCCCCGTTGACTCCGCCGTCCCCCACGCACCCTGCGAACAGGCAGGCGAACGCGATCACAGCCACCGAGCGGGGCGCTGTGATCGCGGCCGACATGGGTCCAGAGGCTACTGCTCGCCCCTCGGTGTGCCCGCCGCTCCTGCTCGATCCACCCGCGACCGGCGCGGATCAGTGACTTGGGCGAGGGACGCCTGGATCAGGCACGCGCCGCCTTGTGTGCCTTCAAGGAGCGGGCGCGCTTGCCCGCGTCGAGTTGCACCTTGCGGAGGCGGATCGCCTCGGGTGTGACCTCGACGCATTCATCGGAGGCGACGAACTCCAGCGCCCTCTCCAGGGAGAAACGGGTTGGAGGCGTGAGCTTCTGGGTGTTGCCCGAACCTGCGGCGCGCATGTTGGTCAACTGCTTCTCACGGGTGATGTTCACGTCCATGTCCTAGGCACGAACGTTCTCACCGACGACCATTCCCTCGTAGACCTCTTCGGTGGGGCCGACGAACAGCGTCGCCCGTTCCTGGATTGCACGATGCTGTACGGCTCGTCTAGTCGATCGACGAGGTCCTGCTTCTCTGCCATGCGAGCACGGGCGGAGCAGCTCGAGCTACTGGAGGCTCTCGGGTTCGACCCCGTCGGTCTGATCTATGGCCTGGGGTACTCCGTTCAGATCTTGTGAGTTGTGCCGCTCAGGGGCGCGGGGTGCGCACCAGCGTCGCAGTGAAAGCGACCATGTGGCTGTTCCAGCGGTTCGCGGCCAGCTGCAGCTCCTCTACACGCTCATCTACGGCGTCTACGTGTATGACGCGGGGCCGCAGTCCGGTGGGGGTGGTCCGGCGTTCGATTAGCGGCTGGTTCTCGTGGTCAACCGCATCGCCGTAGGGTCAGGCTCCACCCGGTCGGCGGTGCGGTGTTCAGGAGGGTTGGACGTTTGACCGGCCTCTGACCGGACAACGGTGACCTATGCGATGCGATCCGATCGCATACCGTCCGACGAGACACCAGCGGCACCAGTCGATTACGTCCGACTAGATAGGACGCATATGCGAGGATGCTGTCTTGTAAACATCGGGTCGCAGGTTCGATTCCTGTCTCGGGCTCAACTGACCGGCCAGTAACCCCAACGGTTCCGGCCCGGTCAACTGTCCCCCTCGGCTTTACGCATATCGGAATCCGGTGGGCCAGTGGTGGGCCAGACATTCTCGAACGCTTCGTCGAGCACCTGGGCGAGCGCCCGCTTCGATGACATCTGAGCGCGGCTGTAGACCTCGCGCATCCTGCGATCGTCCGCGTGACCGAGCGTCAGATGGCATCACTCTGGCCGGCACCGCCGCTCGAAGTGCACCCCTGAGTGGGACCCGTCAGCTCGCGAGCGCTTCTCGCAAAGCTGCTCCTATCGTGTCGGTGTCGAAAGGACCCTTCGTGTGCACAAGAGTCGTCTACACAGGTGATGACCAGCGGGTCATCACGGCCAGATCAATGGATTGGGCCGAGCGAATGGGCACGGAGATCTGGCTGTTTCCAAGAGGTATGGAGCGGCACGGTGCAGCGGGCCCGGCCAGCTGCGAGTGGAAGTCGCGGTACGGAAGCGTGGTGACCTCGGCCTACGACTCTGTTTCCACCGACGGTTTGAACGAGGCCGGACTCGTCGCGAACATGCTCTGGCTGACGGAATCCCAGTATCCAGTCTTGGACGGGTCTGCGCCCACCCTGTCCCTCGCAGCGTGGGCCCAGTACGTCCTCGACTCGTTCTCCACGGTCGCAGAGGCAGTGGCGGCCCTCGAAGCTGAACCGTTTGTCGTGAGAACGGCGGATGTGCCGGGCCAGGACCGATCAACGACGCTGCATATGTCGATCAGCGACGAGACTGGCGATTCGGCGATTTTCGAGTACTTGGACGGGCGACTCCAGATACACCACTCCGCGGCCTACTCGGTGATGACGAACTCACCCCCGTACGCCGAACAGCTATCGATCTCGACCTACTGGGAACAGCTCGGAGGCGACGTAATGTTGCCAGGAACTGGCAGGGCATCTGATCGGTTCGTTAGGGCCAAGTACTACACGGACTCAGCTGTACCCATGCCGGATGCACCCACAGCAGCTGCTGCGGCACTTGCGATCATCAGAAACGTATCGGTCCCGTTTCGCGAACCGAATATTGACTCGCCGTATCTGTCATCGACGCACTGGCGGACAATGGCTGACCACAAGGACCGGCGTTACTACTTCGATTCCGCCTACTCGCCAAGTGTCGTGTGGGTTGACCTACAAAGCGTGGACGTGACCGAGGGTTCCGGCGCCCGCCGCCTCGGCTTGAGTCAGTCAACCGCTTCGGCAGGGGATCTGACCGACAAATTGGAGGCCGCGGAGCCCTTCGAGTTCGCGCCGGTGACCTACTGAGAAAGGGAAGCGCGGGCGTAATCCCAACCATGTCAGGAACTCCCAAGTAGGTCTTGGCCAGGCCCCGGGGTGTCAGCGCACCGCCGGGGCCACTGAATGTATTCGAGTAGAGGCGCCTCACGTCCAAGGTCGCAACCCAGTCGTATCATTCGAACGTGGGTCGGCGTGTCGACGTAGATGACTTGGTCGGTGCCGCCGAGGCCGCGTCGATTCTCGGCTTGTCACACTCGAGCAACGTGTCGGCCTGCGCATGGCGTTACGCAGACTTCCCGACGCCGGTAGTCGACTTGCCAACGAGCAGGGTGAGACTGTGGCTCCGGAGCGAGATCGAAGCCCGGGATAGGTCACGATCTCACCGGCGCGGTCGTCCGCCCGGCGACTGGTTCGTAGATGCGGGGTTGGAGTCCCCGACGGTCCACTGCGTTGTGGAAGTCACAACGTTTCCCCATTTCAGAGGCCATTTCTGGACACCGCCGGCCAACCGACCTAATCACTCTCTTTCACACCCTCGCTGTCACCATGGCTTCGCCGGTTACCGAGTGGGTGAGGTTGTCAGAGGCGAGGTGACGAGGGGTGTCTGGGCGGTGAGGGTGCTTACTGCAAGCCGCGAGCCGCCCGGCGTTGCGGTCACCCCGTCGATTCGTGTGATCGAGGCCGTGAGTGCTCTTTGTGTGATGGGCTAGCGGTCGGGCGGGTCGAGCAGGTTCCGGGCGGGCGTCGTGGGTGCACCGGCGGCTTCGGGAATGTCGGGGTCTGCCGACTCTTCCCGGAGGTACCAGTCTGCGTACCGCTCCGACCCGTACCAGCTGGTGGCACCGTGTGCGTACACGCTCAGCGCGACGGTGATCATCACGACGTCGATGATCGTGTCCGATCCGGGCAGGACCGCGTCTTCGATGACGATGCCGGCGAAGATGATCGAGGCCAGCCCGCGGGGTCCGAACCAGCCGAGGTAGAGCACCGATGGCCGGCTCAGCCGAGAGCCGAACATCGCCCCGGCGACGGAGACCATCCGGACGACGGCGAGGGACAGGACGGCGTAGACCGCGATCTGCCAGGTGAGGTTTCCGAGTGCCGGGCCGAGGAGTACGGCGCCGAAGACGAGGAAGCTGACCAGCGTTAGCACGGATCCGAGTGATTCGGAGAACTCGCTCACGTCGTCGTCGAGCTCTTTTCTGGTGACGGCGCCGAGGACGAGTCCGGTGAGCCAGGCGGCGATGAAGCCGCTGCCGTCGAGGGGGACGGCGAGCCCGTAGGCGACGCCGGCGAGGCCGAGCGCTGCGACCTGTGTCCACATCGTCGAGATCCATCCCCGGCGGGCCGACTCGATGAGCGCCTTGCCGCCGAGCCAGCCGAAGCCGATGCCGACCACAGCGGCGATGAGGACTTCTTGGCCGATGAACCCGAGTACCTGGCCGATCGACCCTCCCGTGGCCGATTCCTCGGCGGCGGCGAGGAACACGAGCACGAGGGGGAGGGCGATGCCGTCGTTGAGCCCGCTCTCTACGTTGAGACCTTGACGGATCCGTTGCGGCACGCGTGGATTCGAGATGACGGCCTGACCGAGTGACGCGTCGGTGGGGGCGAGAATCGCGCCGATGAGCGCGACCTCCCAGATCCCGAGCTCGGTGAACAACAGGACCGCCGAGCCGAGCCCGACGGCGATGGTGAGCGGAAGGGCGATGAGCAACAGGCGGCCGGGGACGTAGGCCTCGTTGCGCCACGAGCTGCTGTTGACGGTGGTGGCGTCGCTGAACAACACGATGGCCAAGGTCACCTCGAGCAGCAGGGTGACGGCTTCCGACTTCGGCTCGACGTCGATCGCGCCGAGGCCGTCGGAGCCGACGATCATGCCGGCGGTGACGAAGACCATCGGTCCGGTGACCATCGTCCTGCTCAACCGCTGCGAGAACAGCGCATACAGCACGAACACCGTGGTGACGGCCAGCAGCCAGTAACTCACTCCACCACCCCACCCTGCGGCACCGGGCGCTGGGCAACGTGCGCCGCCGGCATCAATCGTCGGTGCTCGGGCCGGCGAGATCGGGGTACCGCTCCAGCACCTGCGACGCGGCGCTGCGGAGATTGGGCAGGATGCGCTCGTCGCCGATGGCCTCGACGACGCCGGCCTTCTCGGCGGTGATGCGGGCGTCACCGTGGAGTCGGGTGAGCCACATGTCGACGTCCGCGTCGCGCAGTTCGTCGAACAGGGCGACGACGCCCTCGGCGCCGGTGGTGTCGAGGTCGGCCATCTGCTCGCAGTCGACGATCAGCAGCTCGGCGGGCGGATCGGTGCGGCGCCACAGCAGCTCGCGGGCCTGCTGGGAGAACGCCTCGGCGTTGGAGAAGATCAGCGAGCCGGTCTGGCGGTAGACGACCACCTTCGGCAAGGTCTCGGCGTCGGGGTTGGCATCGACGGAGACGTAGTCGTAGTGGGTGTCATCGACCGGCACCCGGCCGAGCTCGCTGCCCTCCGGGAAGCTCGACCGGTAGATCAGCGCGACCAGCGACAAGATCACCCCGATCACGATGCCGGGCAGGATGTCGATCAGCACGACACCCAAGAACGCGGCGACGGCGAGCCAGTGGTCGATCTTGCGGATCCGCCACAGGCTCTTGAACTCGGTGAAGTCGATCAGCTTCCACACGGCGTGGATGACGATCGCTCCGAGCACCGCCTCGGGCAGCGGCTCGAACAACCAGGTCAACGCGACGATCGTGATCAACACGAAGACCGCCGCGATCACACTGGTCATCTGCGTCTTCTGGCCGGCCTCGACGCCGGCGGCGGTCTTGGAGAGGCTGCCGTCGACGACGAACCCACCGCTCAACCCGGCACCGAGGTTCGCCGCTCCGAGACCGACCATCTCCTGGTTCGCGTCGATCTGGTACCCGAACCTGGTCGCGTACGACTTCGCCGCCGCGTACGATTCGGCGAACGCCACGACGACCACCGCCAATGCGCCGCCGATCAGATCACCGAGCACATCACCTTCGGGAACCTCCGGCAGCGACAGGCTCGGTAGCTCGGCGGGGATCTCACCGACCACGTGGATCCCACCCCCTTCCCAGTCGAGGATCGCCGACAATGCGATCGCCGACAGCATCACGACCAACGCACCGGGGGTCCTCGGAAGGAACTTCTCGATCAGGAACAACGCCGCCAGCGCCCCCACTCCGACGAGGATCGTCGGCCAGTCCCAGTCGCCGAACTGGTCGATCATCGACTCCAGTTCCTGCAGGACGTTGCCGCCCTCGGACTCGATGCCGAGGATCTTGTCGAGCTGGCCGACGGCGATCACGATCGCCAGGCCGACCATGAACCCGGCCAACACCGACGACGCCATGAAGTTGGCGATCCACCCCATCCGCGCCAGACCGAGCGCGACGAAGAAGACACCGGTGAAGATCGCCAACCAGACCGTGAGCGCGAGGTACAGGCCGCCGTCCTCGCCGGCCAACGGCGCGACCACCGACGCTGAGATGATCGCTACCGTCGAGCTCGGCCCGACGAACAGCTGCTTGGACGACCCGAAGATCGCATAGCCGAGCAACGCCAACGGGGCGGTGACCAGCCCGACCTCGGGTGACACCCCGGCGATCCCGGCATAGGCCATCGCCTCGGGAACGAGCAGCGCCCACACCGTGAGCGCCGCGAGCAGGTCGTAACGAAGCCACCCGCCCCAGTCGTACTTCGGCAACCAATCGACGATCGGCAGGTAACGCCGCAGAGCGCCCTTCTCCTCCGGTTGTTTCAAGACCATCTCGTGGCTCCCTCCCTCGACCGCAGCGGGACAACGCGACGTCGATCAGCTGGCCGTGTCGTGTACGGCCTCGGCGATTTCCTTGTTGATTTCGGCGTCACTCCCTGCAGCCCCTTCGTAGCGACCTGGTTGGCCCGCTCCAGTACCCCATCGACCTTCGAGCTGACGTTGGCGGCGGCCACGACAACGAGGCCGATCTGACCGCAGTCGAGGTGCTCACCGAACTCTTGCGGTCGCCGAGTCGGAGTTGTCGATCAGCCCTCAGTCGTCGTACTTCGACTTGGCGGCGTCGTAGTCCATCTGCGCGACCTCGGATCTGGTGTACACGGCCCCGAAGAGCATGGGCGTGTCGTCGTCTCACAGGTTGGCGAACTCGTCAGGGGCACTCGGCTACCCGTGGGAGTCCCGTGACGACGAGCCGACTCGACCGGAAGGCGGATGGGTACCCCGACGCGGTGCGTCGTCTCATTTGGTCAGATGAGGGCGCCGGGTTCGGGTAGTGGGTGCAGCAGTGGGCGGTTGAGGAGGTCGTTGTAGATCAGGTCGCTCATCTCGGCGATCCGCGTCCTCTCGGCGGGATCGTTCCAGAGGTTGTTGCGTTGGCGTGGGTCCTCTTCGACGTTGTAGAGCTCGCCTTCGTTGCCGTCGTAGGTTTCGGTTCGTTCGTAGACGTTGCAGATCCAGCCGTCGGCGTAGACCGCGTTCATCTTGATCTGAGCATCCGGTGTGTAGCTCTCGTACTGGGTGAACACGTGATCACGCCCCTGTGCTGCGGCGTCGTCCTCCGAGACGGGGAGCGGTCGCCCCTCCATCCACTCGGGCACGTCGACCCCGGCGATCTGACAGATCGTGGCGGGGATGTCGATGAGCCCGACTGGAGCGTTGACGTCGGCGGGCGCGACGTTGCGCGAGGGCGCTGGCTTCCAGAGTGCGGTGCAGCGGGTGATGCTGTCGACCAGGGCGGGTCCGATGAGGAGCAGGCCGTTGTCGCCGTCCAAGCCGCCATGGTCGGGTGTGAAGATGATGTCGGTGTCGTCGAGCCAGCCTTTGGCCTCGAGGTGGTCGAGCACCCGTCCGATGGCGTCGTCCATGATCGCGTTCTCGATGTGGATGTTGGCGTTGATCTCGCGGATCTTGTCGGGGTTGTCGAGTAGGTCGATGTAGCTGTAGCCCTCGAGCGCCTCGAAGGACACGAACTTCTCGCCGGTCCACCACCACTTCCAGTGCTTGGGCTTGGCATCGAGCCATGCCTCGCGTTGCGCGTTGGACTCGCCGTAGAGCTCGTCGACTTCGATGTCGCGCCAGTTGACGCGGTGCTTCTCCGATGCCGGCGGGTCGTAGGGATGGTGCGGGTCGGGGAAGCTCATCCAGCAGAACCAGTCGTCCTCGGGGTCCATCGAGTCGACCCACCGGATGGTGTGATCGGCGACCCAGTCGGTGTGGTACAGCTCCGTTGGGATCGGGTTGTCCTTCACGAACGGCGCACCGGTGTCACCTCCGCCGGTGACGTTCATCGTCGAGTGCTCACCCGGGTTCTTCGGCACGTTCAAGAGGTCGTAGTAGTCGCTGAGATGTTCGGGGTAGTGGCGCTTGAGCCACTGGACGTAGTGGCCCTGCAGCGGAACCAGGTCATGGCCCGCAGTGATCATGGTGTCGAAGCCTCGAGCCGGGCCGTAGGTGTTGCTCGCCCCCAGCGCAGTTTCCAGGGAGTGCGCGGACGAGTACGGCTCGAAATGCGGCTTGCCGATCAGCGCGGTCCGGAAACTCGTGTTCTCCTTCAGGTACTGCGCCACCGTGTTCGACTCGTGCGACAGGGCGATGCCGTTGTTCCACGACCCGTGCGTACGCGGGTACTGCCCGGTCAACATCGTCGACCGCGACGGCATGCACAACGGGTTCTGGTTGTACGCCCGCCAATACTGCACCCCGTCGCGGGCCAGCCCGTCGAGCACGGGTGTCAGCGCGTACTGCGAATGGGGCCCGTTCCACGCGCCGATGGTGTCCCAACGCTGCATGTCGTCGGTGATGAACAGAACTCGTCGTGGCATCTTCACCACTCCTTTGGGCGTTGGTGATCGAAGGCACTGCCGTCGGCCCCTGCTTCCGGAACATTGTTTGTCTTGCTGGCCCATCAACCTATGTGATGATTGACAGTGTTGTCAAGAAACTCTGTAAGGTGGTGGCCGTGGGACGCCCGAGCATGGCTGAAGTCCGTCGAGAAGAGATCGTCGACGCCGTGCAGCGGTGCATCGTCCAGTTCGGCCTTGCCGAGACGACCATGGCCAAAGTGGCCGCCGAGGCCGGCATGCAACGGTCCGCGATCAGCCACTTCCTGGGCAACCGGGACGCCGTCATCAGCGCAGCGGTCGAGCGCAGCTGCGACTACTACATCGAACTGCTCGAAAGTATCGGCGCCGAATACGAGCCAGCCGACGTGCCACTTGCCATTGTCACCGACGTGATCGGACGACACCGAGCCGATTCCGCTGCGATGGTCCTCTTCGACGAAGTCCTCACCCTGGCCCATCACGACGATTACGCCAAAGCCGAAGTCAAACGCGCCTACGACGCTCTCGAGCGCCGACTCCTCGAAGGTCTGGCCGCCCGATACCCGGAGTCGTCCACCAAAGAGCGCGCCACCGTCGCCCATGCCCTCCTGTTGCTCATCGACAACGCGGAACGCTTCCGCGTCCTCGGACTCGCCCAGACAACGAAGTCGGACCGTAGAACAATCAACGCAGCCAAGACACTGCTCGCCTCGCTCGAGCCCACCGCGGTCAGCTGAGCGCAGGCCACACCGCGCACAGGGCCGGGCCCACTCGGTACGGTCATCGCCCCCCAGGTGCTCGTCGCCCACCCCGAGGTCAGCCCCGTCATCGGCACCCTCGCCGCGGATGGGTTTCGGGATCGGGATCGACGACCTCGGCTGGGGACGCTTTTCCCTGGTGCTGTTCGGCTCCGACCTAGTCGACTACGTCCGCCTGGCGCCCCATCTGAGCGCGGGGTTGGCCGGCGATTTCCAGAAGGTCGGTTGCCTGAGAGGACTGGCCGACATCGCCGACGCCGTCGTCCAGCATCTCATCGCGGGACACGCGGCCGGAGAGGACGACCTGGTCCTGCTCCGCTCCATCGGGTGTCACCTGGCGGTTCTCGACCGGCGTCGCTTCGACCCTCCTGCGGATTGACAGCTGGGGGGCAGCGTCGACCTCCGCGGACCCGCTGCGACCCACCCCGTAGCGCGGACCATCGGTTGGGCGGCCCCGACGGCGATGGGGTGAGCCGGGGGATCCCCGGGGTCTCGACGAACAGCCGAGCCGGTGTGTGGGGACTGGTCATAGCCAGGCGTGGCCGGCTCGATCTGGCGCTACGTTGAACGACCCGCTGTCCCAACCACTTGAGGAGTCATCATGAAGTCGCCAGTTGAGATCTTTGACGAACACATGGAGGCAGAACTGGCCGGTGACCTTGATCGAACGATGGCCACCATGACTTCCACACCTCACCTCGTGAATGTGCCCACCATGCTTGGGGCACAGGGATTTGATGGGGTCAGGACCTTCTACTCCAGAAGGCTTATCGGCCAGTTCTTCCCGCCGGATGCGGTGTTCGAGACACTTTCACGGACACAGAGCACTGACTGTCTCGTAGATGAGATGATCATCTCGTTCACCCATACTGCGGTAATGGACCATATCCTGCCCGGGGTCAAGCCGACCGGGAAGTTTGCCGAGGTGGCCTTCGTGGTGATCGTAGGGTTAGAAGACGGAAAAGTGGCCTATGAACATATTCACTGGGATCAGGCCAACCTGCTGGTGCAACTGGGCCTCGTAGATCCCGAAGGTCTGCCGTTGACAGGTGCCGGCGCCGCTGCAAAGTTGCGCGACCCATCGATCCCCGATCCTTTCTTCAACGAGTCCTGAGTATCCGTTTCACTGTCGACCGGCGGCTGGTCAATGCGAGGTTGCGGTTGGGCATCATCTCGTAGTTCTCACAGCTCGCCATCGAAACTGACCTCTAGACGGTCGACAGACTCGGCGACGAGCATCGTGTGGGTGAAAGGAACCCGCAAACCGGAGATGTCACGCAGAGAGCGCGAGGGCGTAGGTCACCACGCTGGTAAGCGAGGTCAGGGTGCGGAGCGTGTTCAGCCTGGTCCAGCTGGCTAGGTAGCGCCTCCAGTACGACTGACCCTCATGGCTGTCGGCGTCGACCGCATCGAGGGCGTTGTTGCGGGGCACGTTGCCGGCGACGGTGATGAGGAACGAGCCGAGCGACATGGCGGCTCCGACCGCGACGTACCGCACCGCGCCCTCGTCGAGGCGGTCGAGGTTGGCCGCCACGACCGGCACCCCGGCCAAACCGGCGGTGGCGATGGCAGCCACGAAGGCCGGCGTCGGTGCTGCGGCATTGATGGCCTGCATGGCAGCGGCGCCATTGCCGGGCTGCAGCTTGGCCAGCGCCGGCATCACGAAGTTGGAGAACGCGAAGAACGCGCCACCGCTCATCGCCGCTCCGAGCAGGCCGGCGAGGACCAGTGCCAGCTCCCAGCCTCCCATCATCGTCCCGCCTCGGAATCGACCAGTCCACCGGCGTTCATGGGGTCGGTGACGAATCGGCGCAGCGACATGCCGAGCCCGTAGGTGACCAGACGATCCGGAACCGGGATTTCCAAGAAGCAGCCGTCGGGCATGTCGAGCTCGCCGTGACCGGTGATTGATCCCAGGTGCCCGTCGGCAACCAGGCGCTGGATCCCGGGATCGTCGAGCTCGAGCACGCTGGCCTCGGACTGGAACTGCACTGTGGACGGGGGGCCGACCGGCAACCGGCGGATAGGGATCACGACCGCCACTCGGGGGTTGGCCAGCACGTTGCGGGCCTTTCGGCTGGTGCGCAGGGTGTTGACGTACAGCGTGTCGTCGGCGACATCGAACAGGACGCCGGCCACGTGGGGCCGACCAGCCGCCGACGCAGTTGCCAGCGTGGCGAACGACCGCTTCCTGATGGCTCGGTGGATCCGCTCCGGGTCCGGTCGGTGGATTGTGGTGGGTGATTGGGTGCTGTCAGTTGTGTGCATGGAGACCAGAATGAACTAGCAACGGTGGTTAATGAATGACTGAACGATCGTAATTCTTGCTCAAACGTCCAGCATGCTGGACGGCTCGTAGCTGCAGCGATCACACTGGGTCCATGACCGATACCGCTGTTCCAGCCATCGGGGAGGCCCTCCGGTACATCCAGATGTCGGGGATCTTCTACTGCCCGTCCGAGCTCACCGAGCCGTGGGGTCTCGAGTTGCCGCCCATGCCCGACTGCGTGTGGTTCCACGCCGTGCTCGGTGGCGAGCTCACCCTCGAGGTCGAGGGCGACACCCTCACGCTGCGCACCGGTGACCTCGTGCTGGTCCCCCACGGCACAGGACACCGGGGCTGGGGCATCGAAGAGACAGACACGCCGAGCGTGTTCGACCTCCCTCACGACTACGTCACCGACCAGTACGCCGTTCTGCGCCACGGTGGTGGGGGTCAGCGCACCGACCTGGTCTGCGGCGGCATCCGCCTCGAGCACCCGGCTGCACGCCAACTGGTGGGCTCGCTGCCGCCGGTCATCCACATCGAGGCCTCCCGCTCCACCCGGGCAGACTGGATGCGGGCCACCCTCGAGCTCATGGCCGAGGAGACCCAACAGGCCCGCCCGGGGGGCGAGGCGGTGGTGAGTCGTCTGTGCGACATCGTGGTGATCCAGGCCATCCGAACCTGGATCGAGCGCGACCCCGCGGCCCAGACCGGCTGGCTGGGGGCGCTGCGCGACCAGCAGATCGGTGCCGCCATCGCAAGCGTGCACCGCAACCCCCAACACGACTGGACAGTGGCCACGCTGGCCGACGAGGTGGCCATGTCGCGATCGGCGTTCGCTGCACGATTCACCGATCTCGTCGGCGAGTCGGCCATGCGCTACGTCACCCGCTGGCGCATGCACGTCGCCCTCGACTTGCTCCAGCGCACCGATTCCAACGTCGCCACAGTTGCCGGAGAGGTTGGCTACGACTCCGAAGCCGCCTTCAGTCGTGCTTTCAAACGGGTCATCGGTGTGTCGCCCCGCGCGGCCCGGCTCTCGGCCCACGACATGCCAGTCGCCCCGGCCGCGTCCCCCGCATGACGCCCCCGAACCGACCGGGGCTCGAGGCTCACAGCCACGGAGCGGTGGCGTCAGGATCCAACGGCACCGCCGAGGGCGGCGAGCCCGTCGATGCTGGCCCTCACGGCTTCACCAACCGACCTGTACCCGGGGCTGGTGCCCCTGGGTACGAGGACACGCAACGACTTCGGACGCACGGACAGCTCCAGCGGCGAGTCGAAGTTGACGGCCTCCCCGTCGAGCCCTGCGAGTATCTGGCCGTCAGCCTCGATCCGCAGGCTTTCGGACTGCCAGGTCCGGACTGACGAGACCGGTCGGCCGTCCGGCCGGGTGCCCTTTCCAGCTGCGTTGATGCCCAGCATCCCGCTCGCGAGGCTGGGACGACGACCGAAGTCCGGTGGTCCGGAGAAGATGTACGCGCCGTTGGATACCAGCGCAACAGCCACCTTCTCGGCCTGGCCGCCGCGGGGACCCGAGAAGCGGAGATCGCTGCCTGTGTCTTCCCCTCGCCTGAACTCTGCGGCGACCTGGGAGAGAGTCTCCTCCTTGTTCGCGCGGTACTCGTCCCGGTGCACAGCGGAGGCGTAGATGCCGAAGCTGACGTTGTTCAGGAAAGGTCGTTCGTCGGCCATCCCGATATCAATCAGCAACTCCTCGCCGTCGGTGATGGAGCCGAGGGCGGCGATCGGGTCGTCCCGGTCCAGGCCGAGGTCCAGCGCGAAGTGGTTGCGAGTGCCCACGGGTATGCAGAAGAACGGAACTCCACGCCGAACCGCGACCCCTGCGACGAGTCCCAGTGAGCCATCGCCGCCCGCTGCACCGATGGCATCGGCGCCCTCGTCAACGGCTGTCTCGGCAAGCTGCACGATGTCATCTCCAGGCTCGAGCATTATGACGTTGACACCCGCCGCCTCGGCGGCTTCCGCGAGTCCGGTCTTCTCGGCCTTGCCGTCGCCACTCCAGCGGTTGACGATCAGGGCTGGGCGCAACGGTCGCGCCGGGCGCCTGGAATAGGCGTCCCGTCGGGTGGAGAACAGGTCCCTGCGTCGTTTGAACACCGCCCAACCAACCGCGGCCAACGCAACTCCAACAACCGCCGACACCACATAGCCTGCAAGGCTTCGCCGGCGTCTACTGCTTGACACAACTGTGTTGGGCATGGCGCCAATCCTAGAAGAGAGCTGGATTCATGGGGTCCCGAGCCACCTCGTCACCGGTACACGCCTTGGGACCCTGCAGCTGTGAACGAAGCCGTGCAGCGAGCTGGAGCTCGGAACCGATCAGAGGGGTTCGGCAACCTCATGCGGACCGGACTCGCTGTGCTGTCGACTGACCTCCTTTCGCTCGCCAAATGTCAAGAAATCTGGCCGCATTCTTGAGCGTGGCTTGACGCAGTCAATAGGTGGACGGCATATGTTTGGCCATTCGGAAGGAGCATGAGATCAAAACTGCGATGACCGCTATTGCAACGGCTCTCCTGACAGCCATCGCACTTGGGGGAGTGTCTGCTGATGCGGCTGGGAACCCGCCAATTGTCAACCCATTGGATATCAACCCGTTCCTCGTAGCCAGAGATGGTCAACCATGTATCTCCAACGGAAGTTCAGTTCCGCTGGTAGGCGACGCAGGCCAGTTCTATCAGTGTGAGAACAACAAATGGGTTGCAGTCAAAGCCTTTGCATCCCCGGACGCCGTTCCGGTTGGAACTGTCACCGCACTGCTCTACGCCGGTCCAGTTACGCCGGGTTACCTCCAAGCCAACGGGCAGAGCTACGACCGCAATGAATATCCAGATCTCGCACAGATTCAGGGAGAGTCCTGCTGTATCGTTCCGGACATTCCTAATGCGCCGGGGGACAGTGTGTACTACGTGAGAGCCACTTCCTGATCTTCGGGGGTGGCTGACCGCATGTGGTCCGAAATGGGTCTACACGACCACCCGAATTCGCGAAAATGGGCCCACGGCTTACCGAGTTGTGCAAGACTGTTTCGTCTAGCTACTAAGAAGAGGGTTACGATATGACCAGGTCCGGGCGTGTCATTTCTTCATTGTTCTTCGGCTTGCTCCTGTTGGGCGCTGTCTCTTGTTCTTCCGATGACTCAACCGATACATCGACAACAACTACCTCCAAGGAGTCAAGCGGCTCCGGCGGGTCCTCAGAATCGGCCGCTACGGCTCGCTTTGACAAGGAGATACAACAGGAACTCGCCGACGTCGGTTGCTACGACGGTCAGGTTGACGGAATTCTTGGGTCGCAATCTGATGCGGCGCTCCTGCAGTTCCAAAAGGATGCCGGTCTCTCAGCCGACGGGGAGTTGGGTCCTGAGACGGAGGCAGCTCTGAAGAAGGCGGTCGCCGACGGCAAGACTGTTTGCGGCTCATCCGCCTCCACCACCGTCACCTCAGCTGCCAGCACCACCACCTCCTCACCGGACTCCGGGGATCCGGGATGCACGGCGGTAGATCTTGTTGATGCTCTAGGCGGTGACCCGAGCACCACCCTGACCAACTACGCGTGCGCCGACGGCTACGCGGCTGGTACAGAAGGCGACACCAAGTTCATTCTGGCAATGAGGGACGGCAACTGGGTTAGCCTCGTGGGCGGCTTGGACCCCGTGTCTGACCCGAACCCGTGCGAATCACCAGAATCGTTCACTCCTCCCATCCCGGAGATAATCCTGCAGGATGGCTGCTGAACACCACGATGGTTCGGCACAGATCTTCAACCACGAATACCCTGCCGGTCCTGCAATAGAGATCTCGGCTTCTACGAGTCCTTGTGAAGTACGAGAGAACACGATCTGCCACATCCTGTTGGCAACCCCCAGCAACGCCAAGGTTCTGAGCCGTTAACCGTCCAGCTGACCTGTACGCATCTCGGTTCCCGCGCGCGCTGTGTGCGCGGTGCGTGTAGCCAACACGTCGTGACCCATCTATCCCCGATCCCTTCTCAACGGATCCTGAGTATCCGGTTCACTGCGAGAAGTTCCGACACACCTGTTCTGGCCTGACGAGCCATTTCCACCTGCCTGCCCGAGCTCCGAAATAAGGTTGCGGTGCTGGGGCCAACAAAAGGGGCCACCAAATGACCACTGCAAGTCCACGTGCAAGGGAAGCCGGGCGCGGCTGGATCGTCTTTTCGGGGATCATGCTGCTGCTGCTGGGGATCAAGCTGTTCCTAGACGGCCTTTGGGCTCTCGACCGATCCGACACTGTGGTCGACGCGTTCTACTACAACACCGATCTCGGTCTGTGGGGCTGGATCTACCTGCTGGTCGGCATTCTGGTGTTCCTCGCCGGTCTCGCGGTGTTCCAACGGGCCCAGTGGGCTCGTTGGACGGGAGTTGCCGCCGCATCCGTCGGCCTAGTGTCGAACTTCCTCTGGTTGTACGCATACCCGATCCCGGCGTTCATCGGCGTCGTCCTGGCCGCTCTCGTCCTGTACGGGCTGGTCGTGTACGGAGACGAGGAACTCCTGGGCTGAGGCCCTCCCGGCAGCAGGCCGGACACCGTGCCGGAGCGTCCGGCACCAGCTCGTATCCGGTCTGCTGGCGGAGTGATCGTGCGGTGTGCGGGCTGCGCCGACGGCTGGTCGGCCAGCACGAGACGAGCTGGGTCTCTCATCGATTGTTGATGCAAGGATCCGGTAGAATTGGGGTATGGAGCGGAGAGCAACGGTCCTCGGTGCGCTCCTGGCAGCACCCTTGGCCACGCTGGTGTTGGCGGCAGGTTGCGGCGGCTCCGAGCAGACGGCTCCAACGACCGCAGCCGGGCCAGGGTCTTCCACTACTGCCACCACCAGGTCGACCACGACCGCTCCCACGACAACCGCTGCGATGACCGTTGCGACAGCGCCATCGTCGACCACGACCGTCACGACGACAGCGACAGTCCAGGTGCCGTACCCGCACGTCTTTCCGGTGCAGCCCGCCGGTGCTGCTTCCTATGACCCGAGCCACCACGACTACCTTGCGGCGGACATCTTCGCCCCGTGTGGATCGGACGTGGTCGCCGTCACCAGCGGCGTGATCGACGAGGTGTCACACGCCGACGAGTGGAGTTCTGGAACCGACAACGGCGCCACCCGCAGCGGACGGCTGGTGTCGCTCGTGGGCGACGATGGCGTGCGCTACTACGGCAGCCACCTCGCAGAGGTGGCGCCCGGTATCGACGCCGGCACGCGGGTCAGCGCCGGTCAGCGCGTAGGCGCCGTGGGTGACTCGGGCAACGCCCGTGGCACCGGCTGCCACCTGCACTTCGGTCTGTCCGCCCCGTGCGGGCCCGGCGACTGGGAACGCCGTCGCGGGGAGGTATGGCCGCAACCACATCTCGACGCGTGGAGAGACGGAACCGACACGGCACCCTCGGAGGAGATCGATCCACTGAGTTGCTGAGGCACAGGAGGTGTCGACATGAACCAGCCAGCCACGCCCGGAGGTCCTCCGCCCCCGGAGTTCCAGACCCCGGCGCCACCGCCGGACGGTGCCAGCAGGGGGCTGCTGATCGCGATCCTGTCGGCTCTCGGAGTCATCCTCATCGGTGGACTCATCACTGGAGCCTTCCTGATGGGCCGCAGCTCAGACCCCGACAAGGACCCCGGCGATGACGTCGCGGCCGACGCCACCACCTCGAGCTCCTCGTCCAGTACCACTGTCGCACCGACCACGGCCGCTCTGACTACACAGGCGCCCCCGGCGACGGCCGCGCCGGGGCCGAGAGGCGTCGGCGACGTGCTCGAGCAGCCCGCGGGACTGTTCTGCCGCGACCTCGCCGACGCCGGCTACGACACTTACGACGCGCTGTCCTACTACCTGATGTGGGGACTGCCCTCGCACATGGACGCCGACGGCGACACCATCCCCTGCGAGACGGTCTACCCGGACGCGGAGTGGGTCTGGTTCAACGCAGCCTTCTGAGAGGCTCGCTGAACGAGTCGGCGCAACGCTGTCAGTGCATCAGGTACTCGGCCATGGCGACCGAGCGCAGGCTCGACATGTCGAACAGCCGCGACACGGTGTCCATCATCACGGTGAGGTTTTCCGCGTCGTCATTGTGGAAGGCGATGAGGTCGTCCACCACATCCTGGGAGGGCCAGCTCTCCATGACGATCCCGTCTAGTGGCGCTGCACCCGGCGTGATCGGGTCGACCACCGTGTTGCGCACGTAGCGCAGCCTCGGCTGGGCCGCCTCTGACATCGGAGACTGCCGCCCGTACCAGAGCTCGCGGAATGTCCGGTGGTCGAGCGCAGGGTTGCGCGCGACCACCGCGACGGTGCAGATGCCCGGTGTGCGCTCACCTGCGGGCCAGTCTCGAAGCTCACCGCGGCGTTGCCCGTACTCGGAGTAGACCGCCTCGGTCACCAGGTAGCCATCGCAGCGTTCGGCCAGAGGCTCGAGCACAGCGGCAACGTCGCTCAGGTCGTGCGCGGCCACCCAGGTGGACACGGCTGCGCGCAAGGGAAGCTCCCCATCGGGGCAGGGCATCGGCCCGTCGATCGTGACCGTGTCGTCGACTAGGTGCACCGTCGTGTCGGAGCCCCCCGTCGCTTCGATCGCGGCCATGGCACCCATCACCGCCTCGGCGAGCTCGCTGCGCCCCTGTGACGGCCGGGTGCGCAGCAAGTGGATGACCTTTTCCATCTATCGCTCCATCTAGCTCCTGCGGTACGGGTGCAAGCTACAGTTCTGCCATGACCTCCGCGCAGCGCAGGCGCAGGCCTGCCCCCTCCGGTCCCGACCCGGCATCGAGGGGATTCATCCTCGTGATCGTCGCCGTGGTGCTCGGCGCCATCCTTCTCGCGGCCGGTGGCACCGTCGGATTCGACCAGGACGACCAGAGCGTCGACATCGGCGAGGGCGGCGAGAGTTCAGATACCACCGCCCCCGCCGACGACACCACCACAACGGTGCCAACCACAGTCGCGCCCGCCGACGTACCGGTGCTCGCGGCCAACGGTGCCGGCATCTCCGGGCTTGCCGGTGACACGGCCGCATTCCTGGCTGCGCAGGGCTACACCAACCAGCCGACTGATCCCACGGACGCCATCGCTGATGTATCGCTCACGGTGGTCTATTACGCGGAGGGATTCCAGCCCAACGCCACGGCCGTCGCCTCGCTGTTCGGCCTTCCGCCGGAGCAGGTGCAGCCGATCCCGGCTCAGCCCCTCGTTGACGGGCAGCCTGCGGGGGTCGGTGTGATCGTGGTGGTTGGACCCGACGCGCAGGGTGTTGTGTCCGGCACCGGCGAAACGACCACCACCGCCGCCGGCGAGACGACCACCACGGTGCCGGGCTGACCCATCGGGGTCACCCGGTGCTCACACCGCCCGTAGCTGGTCCTCCAACCAGTCCTGTGGGGTGCGTAGCGCCGCTGACTCGGCCAGTTCGCTTGCCCTGAACGCTCGCTGTTCCGGCTCGCGCTCCAGCGCTGCCTCGAGCGTGTCGGTGGTCGCCTCCACATCGAATGGGAAGACGGGGTCCGCTGCGTCGGCCAGCTCGGTCCACGCTCCGGCCTCGGTGGACAGCACCAGCTGGCCGTCGCGCTCGTTGAGCACCGGCCCCTCCTTGGCGACCAGATTGAGGCCGTCGCGGATCGGGTTGACCAACAGCACGTCGTAGCTGCGCAGCACGGCCACCGACCGCGGGAAGTCGTCCTCGGTCATCAGCACGACGGGGGTCCAGTCGTCGGTGCCCCAGCGCTCGTTGACGGCCTCGACCGCCTCGATCACCTCGTCGTGGTAGCGGCGGTAGTCCTCCACGCCCAGGCGCGACGGATAACAGCAGGCCAGGAACACCACCTTGGTGTGCAAGTCATGGCGGCGCTCCAGCAGGCGGTTGTAGGCGGCGAACCCGCGCACGATGTTCTTCGACAGCTCCATCCGATCGACACGTGCGATGACGGCGCGGTCGGCCATCACCGGTGCCAGTTCCGCGAGTGCGGTCTCGCACGCCTTCGACCTGGCCACATTGCGCAGGTCGTCCATGTCGGAGTTGATCGTGGCGGCGAATGTACTGCCCTCGATCCCACCGAAGGCCTCCTGGCACTGGCGGTAGTTGGACTCCCACTGCTTGGTGTGGAATCCGCAGGCGTCGTGGCTGGCCAGGCCCTCGAGCAACTCGCTGCGTACCACCGGCGGTAGTACTCGCAGGCCGTCCGGCCCGGCGAAAGGCGTGTGGTGGAAGTGCACGAAGCGCAAGTCGTCGCGCTCCACGCGTGCTCTCCGTGCCACCAGGCACAGATGGTAGTCCTGCACGAGCACGGTCGCCCCGGGGGGTGCGTCGGCCACGATTGCGTCCGCGAATGCAGCGTTGACCTGGCGGTAGGACTCCCACGCCTCCCACCAACCGACATCGAAGGCGGGGCTGCGGACCAGGTCGTACAGCCCGTGGTGCACGAACCACAGCGTCGAATTCGACACCTCGTCGTAGTAGCGACGATGAACCTCGGGGTCGATGTCCAACATGTGCACCGTCAGGCCATCGGCTTCGACGATCCCGTCGTCGCCAGCCGCTGCGCGATCGGCGTCGGACATGGCCGCGGCGATCCACCGCGCCTGGCCGGACTCGACCAGCGGAGCCAGCCCCGACACCAGCCCACCGGAGCCACGGCGGCCAACCGGCTCGCCATCGACGAGGCTGAACGAGAGCGGGCCGCGATTGGACGCGATAACCACCGGTCGGCTGCTTGCATCGGCCATGGTCCCACCATAGGAGCCACGCCGTGCCCTCCATGCGTCGGGCCTGGGCGACGCTGATCCCGGCGAGTCGTAGGGTTGCGGAGTGCGAATCCTGGTGGCTCCCGACAAGTTCCGCGGGACCCTCACAGCCGCGCAGGCGGCTGCTGCGCTCGGCGCAGGGCTGCGCCGGGCGGGCCACGAGGTGACCGAGATGCCGCTGGCCGATGGAGGCGAGGGCACCCTCGAAGTACTCGGCGGCGCCAACAAGGCCACCGTCGTGTCCGACCCGCTGGGTGATCCGGTACAGGCGCCGTGGCGGCTGTCGGGTGGGACTGCCGTGATCGAGATGGCACGTGCCTCCGGACTGGAACTGGTGGGCGGCGCCGAGGGAAACGACCCGGTGTCCGCGTCAACACATGGCACGGGCGAGCTGATCTCCACAGCAGTCGAGTCGGGCGCGAAGGAAGTGATCGTGGCAGTCGGCGGTTCGGCAACCACCGACGGGGGCCTTGGCGCGCTCCGGGCGCTGTTCCCACTGCACCGCCTTCGTGGCGTGCGGATCACCGTCGCCTGTGATGTGGCCATCGGCTTCGTGGACGCGGCGCGTGTGTTCGCTCCCCAAAAGGGCGCCACCGAGGCCCAGGTGGAGCTGCTCCAGCGACGCCTCGAGGCCCTGGTCGGCGTGTACGAGGATGACTACGGGGTCGATGTGACGTCGCTGCCGGGGGCCGGGGCCGCCGGAGGTCTGGCCGGCGGGCTCGCGTGTGCGGGGGCCGAACTCGAGTCCGGCTTCGACCTCGTTGCGGATCGCCTGGGATTCGACGAGGCACTCGAAGGTGTCGACGCCGTGGTCACGGGTGAGGGGTTTCTCGACGAGGAGTCATTCGATGGCAAGGTCGTTGGTGGTGTGCTGGACACCGCCCGGCATGCGCGGGTGCCAGTGGTGGCTGTTGTCGGGCAAGCGTTCGACTCGGCCACCGAACGGATACCGACGGTGTCACTCGTTGAGACCTACGGCGAGGAACAGGCTCTCGGCGATGCCGGGGGTTGCCTGTTCGAGGCCGCCACCGAAGTGGAGCAGATGCTGTCCGGCGGTGGTTGAGGCTCAGGCTCCGACGGCAGCCGGGATGCGCGCCAGGTACTCGGCGACCTCGATCATCGGAGGGCGCTCCGCAGCTTCGATCTCGGTCGACTCGGCTCCGCGCACCAGGTCGGCGACCACGGGCACGAGGTCGCGGTGCACTCGGCGAAGAGCGGTCTGCATGATTGCGGCCGCCTGCGGTGACAGCTCCTCGAGTGGCCTGTTGCGGTGGTGGCGCACGTCGAGGTCGACCTGCACGATCCCGTCGGTGCCGAACCGACGGGCGAGGTCCACGAGCAAGCCCATCTCCACGCCGTAGCCCTCCACGAACGGGAGTTTGTCGAGCACCTCCCGTCTGCCGCCGTATTCACCCGACAGTGGCTGCTTGATGCCGGTCAGCTCGGGGAACAACAGGGAGAGCAAGGGTCGCGCAACGAGTTCGGTGACCCTGCCACCACCTTCGCCATCTGACTCGGGGCGCCGGTAGAAGCCCTTCACGAAGTCGACGTCGTCCTCGCAGAGCAACGGACCCAGCAACCCGGTGACGAATCGGTGGTGGAACTCGCGCAGATCGCTGTCGCACCAGAGCACCACGTCGCCTGTGGTCTCGAGCAGGGACTTCCAGAGCACTTCACCCTTGCCATGTCCCTCGCCGTACTCGGGGAGGATGTCGGCGGCGGCAACCACCCGGGCGCCCGCCCGGCTGGCCACGCTCGCGGTGGAATCGGTCGAGTGGTCATCGACCACGAGGAGTTCGTCGATCACGCCCGCATCAAGAAGGTCGTGTCGCACCGTCGCCACTATCTCGCCGACGGTCGACTCCTCGTTGCGGGCAGGAAGGCATACCGAAACGGTGGTGGCTCCCTTCGCCTCGATCAGGCGCGGGATCGGGTAGTAGCGGTGATGTCGGGTGCGGATCGCACCTGGCTCCATGTGGTCCGTGTCAACGGCAACCATGAAGTGCTCCTTGGCGGATCCGCGTTGGCGAGTCCGGGTTGTGGTGTGACGCCCTGCATCGCACGGCGCATGTGAACACGGTACCGCCCGGGGCGCCCCTTACCATCGCGGTGCGCATACAGGCGGTGCACCCGCACGGTTTCCAACGGAACTGTGGCGCGCGATGTTCCCCTGTTGGGAATCTTGTCGATGTCGCGGGTGTTTAGTGGCTCGCATACGATCCAGCGGTCAGTTTCGCCAGGAGAAACACGATGAGCATCAGCATCCGCATCCCCACCACCCTCCGCACACTCACCGGCGGAGCATCGCAGGTGGACGTAGAGGGGTCGACCGTCGCCGAGGCACTCGCAGCCCTCGAGGTCGCCCACCCGGGGTTCAACGACCGCCTGTTCGATGAAGACGGCTCGCTTCGCCGCTTTGTCAACGTGTTCGTGGCCGATGACGACGTGCGTTATCTCGACGGGGTCGAGACAGCTGTTCCCGACGGCGAAACGCTCTCGATCATCCCGGCCGTCGCCGGCGGTTGACCGGTACCCGCAGGTACCGGATTCAGTTCGGTGCTCCTGGCACCGCATCCAGCAGCGCGTCGCGGTCGGGGCCAAGAGGTGGTTCCTCGGGACGCGAGTCGCGGTCCTGGTAGACCTGCATGACACGACCGATCACGTCCGCGTCGGACAGGAGCGAGTCCGGTGGTTGCAGCAGGTTGAACATGCGAAGGAACGCCCGCAGCACCACCGGGTCGACCCGCATGGCCGGAAACAGGCCGTCACGCAACAGGCTTCGGACGAAGTCGGACTGGGTCGTGTCATCCACGGCCCTGTCATCCACCGCCCTGTCATCCACCGCCCTGTCATCGCTTGGTCCCTCGTCAGCAGTGCTATTGCCGCCCG
>JAAEPF010000031.1 GCA_024222295.1 Actinomycetes bacterium | reverse complement strand
GGACGACTTTATTCGCACGCCGTGGCCGGTCATAGCCCGACGCCCGGGCGCCGACTTCTCCCCCCGGCGACCCTATATCGGATTTCCGTCCGACGCCGAGCACGGACCATCTCTCCCGTCTAGGGTACGATACTTCCGGGCCGTTGTGCGGGGAGCGAACCTTAACGACCGCCCAGAAGCTTTCTGAGCGAACCAATCGGGCCAGGATCATCAGCATATGTCCCCTCCACAACATCGTGGGCGTTTGAGCGGTATTTGAGGAGCACCGCGACTCTGAAGTTCGGCCGGGTGGTCTGCAGACCCCCCCCCCCGGAGCAGCAGAGGCTCCGTGGGGTCGAAAAGTCGACGCTGGGAGTCGCACTCGTCAAACCGTCGCAACACCACGCGGTACGCACGTACCGCCCACATCCCCTCCACCGCTGAGAAGGCGCAGATCGACCGCCGGGCCGCGTAGTCGTCGTTAAGGAGCGGTTTTTGGAGCCGTACGAAGAGGTCCCAGACGGGCGAACATGCGGTTTTTCGACGACCACACGCGATGTGGTATCTGCTTTTTGCTAAAAACGGGCCGCCTAGTGCAGCATCACTAGTACAACACGCAACCACACTGAGAGCTCCACACTAGCCGGTATAGGCGAGAACCGACGGCGTCACGGTCGCCGGAGTGGACGCACTGCACACACACTGTGACCGTGTCGACGGTGTGACAGTGAGCGACACAATCGTCGGCGCCGCGCTATCGCGGCGCCCCGCAGTCTACACGCCTCAGGCGCACCCCTGAACGCGCCATGGGCGCGCAGATACACCGCAGCGCCGTGGAGAATCCACACCTGGCCGGTCCCACGCCCCGTCCTGGGCCTCCTGACGGCCGAAGATCGTCGTTCGGGCGGGATGAACTTGTCGGAAATGGAGCAAACTTGGCGCGGCTCGCCGCTCGCGGTACCTGGTGAGCCGGGATAGGGCAAAATCTGGGGTGAATACGAGGGACAGAGGTCGCAAGTTGGTCGCGCAAGTTTTGCGCGGCGTGGCGCTGCCCCGCTGCCGAGGGCGCCACCAACCCGTGGCGGCGGCATTTCCAGCCCAAATTGGGCGTTCCGTGCGCCTTGCCGGCGAGAGTGGACGGGCTGTGCATCGTGGGGGGGGGTGAGTGGGAGGGAGGTGGTCGTGTGCCTACTTTGTCGGCCGCGCGCGAGGAGAATACTGTGTGTGAGGCGCGCAGGAGGCGAGGGTGGGCGCGCCGGCGGTCGAGCCACCGAACAATTCGACGTGGCGCAGCTCCGCGCCGGCGGGGACGACCGAGCACATGCTGTCGGCG
>JAAEPF010000030.1 GCA_024222295.1 Actinomycetes bacterium | reverse complement strand
CTTTCCTGCGAGCGGCACCTCTGGGGTCCGTCGCCGACGATGTGGGTGGCCGATGACGGCTGACAAGAGGCTGTCTCGGTTTGCGCTGTCCCACTGGCCGGTTGGCTGGAAAGTACTTGCCATCGTCGTGGTGCCCCTGGTGCTGGCCGTCGTGTTCGGCGGCTTGCGTATCTACTCCAGTGCGACAGCGGCAGTGCAGCTACGGGCGGCCGCCGAGCGGGCCGACATGGTGCCCGGCGTTGTCGATTACCTCGCTGCGCTGGAGGACACGATGATCGCGGCGACCGGGGGCGGAGACACCCAGGCCGCGCTGACGATTTTCGATGCGCGCAGGACCGATCTCCGACAGCAACTGGCCGACACCGAGGTACCCGACAGTGTCGGGCTGGCCACGAACACACTGCTCGACGACGGCCAGGACCTGCTCGGCACGATCATGGGCAACGCCGACGATCTGCGGGTATGGGTGATGACCTATGCGGCACTGCTGATCGCCGCGGAGACCGCCATCACCGGCCTGGTGGCCGACGACACCGGCCTGGTGGCCGACGACCGGAACGTCCGGTCCCAGGGCAAAGCGCTGTCGCACGCCGTCGGTGCTCGCGGGCAGATGGTGATGCAGCAGCTGTTGGTCAACCGTGGCGCTGACCTTCCCGAGCAGGTCCTGCGCTCGACCATGGTCACACTGGCTGGCGCTGAGCCCTCAATGGTGTCGGCGATGAGTGCTTTCCTCGGTGGCGGGACTGGCGGTGCAGAGGCGCTGCGATCGGCGATGGCCGACCGGATGCTCGTGATGTCGGATCCGGCGTCCGTGCTCGCCGGGAACCCCGGGTTGCTGGCCTCCCAACAGGTCACCCGGGATATCGCCGCCGTTGTGATCGCCGAGACCGTCCAATCGATTCCGGCGACAGTCCACGAGCAGGCAGACGATGCACGGTTTGCCGCGATCCGCGACTCTGCACTGGTGGTCGCCGCGATCGCGATTGCGCTCCTACTCGTCGCGCTGGCGGCTCGCTCTCTGGTGCTTCCGTTGTGCACGCTGCGCGACAATGCGGTCAAGCTGGCTCACCGCGGCCTGGCTCGTGAAGTCGAACACGGCCGCAGCGACGGCAAGCCGTTCCCTCTGCGACCCTTCCCTGTGCACACTTCTGAAGAAATCGGTCAGGTCGCGCACGCCGTCGACGAATTGCGGGAGCAGGCAGTGCAATTCGCCGGCGAACACGCCCAGCTTCAGTTCCAGGTGACCGAGATGGCCGACATGCTGTCGCGGCGCAACCGGTCGCTGATTGATGAGCAGCTCACCCTCATCGCTCAACTCGAGCGCAGCGAGGAGGACCCAGACCGGCTCGCGAGCTTAGTGCGGCTCGACCATCTCGCCGCCCGGATGCAGCGCATCGGCGCCAACGTGCTGGTGCTGGCCGGCGAGCGGCTTCCCCACGAGCACCCCGGCCCGGTGGCGGTCACCGCGCTGGTCGACGCGGCAGCCTCCGAGACCGAGGACTGCAGCCGTATCACCGTCGCGGGCTGCCGGGGAGCGAGATCGCCGGTGCCGCTGCAAGTGATCTGGTGCACCTGCTCGCTGAGCTGCTCGACAATGCGCTGAGGTATTCGCCGTCCGACTCGCAGGTGACGGTGTCGGCCGTGCGTACCGGCACCAGTGGCTTGGTCCTTGAGGTCGCTGACACCGGTCTGGGAATGACCGAGTCCGATCTGCAGATGGCCAACATCCGGCTGCAGTCCTTCGGTGAGGGCAACTCGTACACCGCACTGCACATGGGGCTGCTCGTGGCGGGCCGGCTGGCGACCCAGCACGGCATGGTGGTGCGACTTCGCAGCACCGTCGCCCGGGAGCCGGGGTCAGGCATTACTGCAGGGGTGTACGTGCCGGCCGACCAGTTCGTCGCCGGCTGATGATGGCGTGAACGCACACGAAGTCGACCGGTAATTCGGCGGTCGCGACTTTCGCGACGAAGACCTCAGTCGCCTACACACCGAACGTGTGGTGTTCACCGGATGTGACTTTTCCGGTGTTGATCTGACCGAGTCAGAGCATGTCGGCTCAGCCTTCCGCAGCTGCATTTTTCGACGTACGTCCTTGTGGCACAGTGTGTTTCGACACTGCAGCTTTCTCGGTTCGACGTTCATCGACTGCAGGATGAGGCCCATGAAGCTGGTCGA
Source organism: Actinomycetes bacterium (assembly GCA_024222295.1). Taxonomy (NCBI): domain Bacteria; kingdom Bacillati; phylum Actinomycetota; class Actinomycetes; species Actinomycetes bacterium. The sequence continues at coordinate 3,135 of JAAEPF010000030.1, read as the reverse complement.
GGTGGATCTGACGCTGGCCGTGCTCGGCGGGGCAGACTTGCGCAAAACCGATCTGTCCGACTGCCGGCTGCGCGAAGCGAGCCTGGTGGCTGCCGACCTGCGCGAGGCGGTGTTGCGGCGCGCCGACCTGACAGGGGCGCGCGTCCAGGACGCCCGGCTGGAGGGCGCCGATCTGCGCGGCGCGCGCATCGAGCCGACGTTCTGGACAACGGCAAGACTGCGTGGCGCCATGGTCGACATCGAGCAGGCGCTGGCCTACGCGGCCGCCCATGGGCTCGACATCGGCGGGTGAGGTTTCTCGGCCCCAGAGCCGCTGATTCCCTTCCCGGGTCGACTTCTCGCTGGCTCGTTCCTCCTCAGCCAGCCTTGAGCCTGATCCGCCAGCGTACAAAACCGACGTAGAAGACACTGATCGCCGCCAGCATCGCCATGTCGAACATCCACGCACCCGAGGTGTGCTCCCAGTGTCGGTCCTTCGGGGTCAACGGACCCGGTACCAACCGGATCAGGTCGATGGTCGAGGCCGAGGATGCGAAACCCCAGCGGGCCGGCGTCGCCCATGACATCTGGTCCAGGACGATGCGGTCGGTTACGGGGATCATGCCGCCGGAGAACACCAGCTGGCTCATGATCGCGACCACCAGCAGCGGCATGATCTGCTCGCTCGACCTGGCGAGAGCCGAAAGTGCCAGGCCGACCATGGCGGCAGCCACGCACGTCGCCGCGATGTCGACGAACAATTCCAGGCTGCGGTTGCTGATCACCGCACCGCTGTCGACTGCGCCGGGACCCCAACCCTTGCCCACGATCGCGATAGACGTGACGATCGCAGCCTGCACGATGGCGAATCCGGTGAACACCATGACCTTCGCCATGAGGTAGGCCGAAGTGGACAGGCCGACTGCCTGCTCGCGTCGGAAGATGGCCCGCTCGCCGATCAGGGCGCGGATGGTCAGGGCAGTGCCCATGAAGATAGCGCCAACATTGAGCATCACCAGGATCTGCCCCGGCTCATTGGGCGCCGCACCACCTTGCTCGGCGGGAACGGGAACGCCGAACCCGACGTCGCCGGGCACCGACAGCGACAACACGCCCATGATGAACGGCAACATCATCAGGAACGCGAAGTACCCGCGGTCGGAGACCACCAGCCGGATCTGGCGTCGCGCGATCGTGGACAACTGCCTTCGGGTGCTGGTCCGGGTCGGGTTACCCAGGTCTGTGGGACTGAGGGCGGGCGGCTGCGGCGGGGGAGGCCCGTGCTGGGCGAGGAAGCGTTGCGCCGCGCCGTCTGGGTCGCCGGCGACACGGGAGAAGATGTCGGCCCAGTTGGTCGTGCCCATTGAGGGGCCGACCTCGCTGGGTGGGCCGTAGAACGCGGTCTTTCCACCGGGGGCCAGCAGCAGCACCTGGTCGCACACGTCGAGGTAGGTCAGCGAGTGGGTTACGACGAGCACTACCCGGCCCGCGTCGGCAAGCTGGCGCAACATGGTCATCACCTGGCGATCCAGGGCGGGGTCCAAGCCTGAGGTCGGCTCATCGAGGATGAGCAGCGATGGGCCGGTCAGCAGCTCGAGCGCGACTGAGGCGCGCTTGCGCTGCCCGCCGGAGAGCTTGTCGACGCGGGTGTTCAGGTGCTCGGTCATCTCGAGCTCCTGAAGCACCTCGTTGACGACCTGATCGCGGTCGGTCTGGTTGGTGTCGGGAGGCAGTCGGAGCTCGGCGGCGTACATCAACGCCTGCCTTACCGTGAGCTGGCCATGCACCACGTCGTCCTGGGGCACCATCCCGATTCGGGAGCGCAGCGAGGCGTATTCACTGTGAACGTCGTGGCCCTCGAATGACACCTGGCCCGTCGTCGGATGGGTGTAGCCGGCGACCTGCCGGGCGAATGTGGACTTGCCGGCGCCCGAGGGGCCGATCACGGCGGTCAGTGTCCCCGGCCGCGCTGACATCGAGATGTTGTCCAGCAGCGTCTTGTTTCCCTCGATGGTCCAGGAGACGCCGTGGACGTCGAGGCCGCCGACTGCACTGTCAGCGGCGGCCTGGGTGCGACGTATCAGCGTGCCATTGCCGAAGATGAGGTCGACGTTGCCGATGGTGACGGTGTCACCGTCGGTGAGCATCGCCGAGTCGATGCGAGTGCCATTGACGAAGGTGCCGTTGATGCTGCCGTTGTCGCGGATCTCGGTGCCCGAGGGCGTCGCGACCAGGGTGGCGTGGTGACGCGAGGCCAGCACGTCTGGGATGACGATTTCGTTGTCGCCCGCGCGGCCGATTTTGACCGAGCCCGCCGGCACGTCTGCCGGGCGGCCTGGCCGAAGGACCTTCAGCATGCTGGTCGCGATGTTGCCGTCACCCGACCTCGGCGCTGCGGCTGGTCCCATCACCGTGACGGAGTCCAGGTCCGGCGACGAGATGGGCGCAGGTGCCGGCGCCGGCGGCTGCCCGCCAGTCGGGCGAGGACCTGGACCGGGCGCGTGAACGCCTGGGCCAGTCGGGCGAGGGTCTGACCCGGTGGGGCTAGGGCCTGACCCGGTGGGGCGAGGGCCTGGGCCTGTAGGGCGAGGGCCCGGTCCGGTGGGGCGAGGGCCCGGTCCGGTAGGGCGAGGGCCCGGTCCGGTTTGGTGAAGGCCTGGTCCGCTCGGATACTGCCCGGGGTGCGGGGGCTGCCCCGTGGGTGGCGGTGGCTGGCTGGGCCAGGTCGCGCTGGGGCGGTCCAGACCTTGGACCGCGGCGGTCGGTGGCGGGGAACCCGCCAAACCCTGATGACGTCCGACCTCGAATGTGAGCAGCGGCCCGTCCGGGTTGCCAAGGTGAATCTGCTGGCCGTCGGTGATATCGGCTGCGGGCACCCGGCGTCCATTGATGAACATCCCGTTGAGGCTGCCGTTGTCGATGGCGATCCACCGGCCCTGCTCGAACCGCAGCACGAGATGGGCCCGGGAGATCAACGGGTGTGCAATGCGGACGTCGGCGCGCAGATCGCGGCCGACGACGACATCGCTGCCAGCGGCGAAAGTGCGCGGGGATCCGTCGTACCGAACGGTCAGCGCAGGGGATGCTGGTCGGCTCATCGGGACCAACTCTATCGGTCGGCTCCCAGGTGGGGCTCTGCCACGTGCCCGTGTCGGT
>JAAEPF010000029.1 GCA_024222295.1 Actinomycetes bacterium | reverse complement strand
CGCTGCTCAGTGGTGGGCGGCTGGTCGTGGTGCCCGAAGAGGTGGTGCGCTCGCCGCGGGACTTCCACGCCCTACTAGTCAACGAACAGGTCAGTGTCTTGAGCCAAACCCCGTCGGCGTTTTATGCGTTGCAAAGCGCTGATGCGATGGCGCCCGGGCTGGGAGATCAGCTCAGGTTACAGACGGTGGTGTTTGGTGGTGAGGCGCTGCAACCGTCGCGTCTTGGGGGCTGGTTGGCGCGTCATCGGGGATCGCCGCGTCTGATCAACATGTATGGCACAACTGAGACCACGGTGCATGCCTCGTTCCGCGAGGTCGTCGACGGCGACCTCGGCAGCGATGTCAGCCCGGTCGGGGTGCCGTTGGCCCATCTTGGTTTTTTTGTGCTGGATGGGTGGTTGCGTCCGGTGCCCGCCGGTGTGGTCGGTGAGTTGTATGTGGCTGGTTCGGGGGTGGGGTGTGGGTATTGGCGTAGGGCGGGGTTGACCGGGTCGCGGTTTGTGGCGTGTCCGTTTGGTGGGTTCGGGGCGCGGATGTATCGGACTGGGGATTTGGTGTGTTGGGGCGCTGATGGGCAGCTGCAATATGTGGGGCGCGCCGATGAGCAGGTCAAGATCCGTGGGTATCGCATCGAGCTCGGCGAAGTTCAGGCCGCACTGGCTGAGATCGCGGGGGTGGAGCAGGCGGTGGTGATCGCCCGCGAGGATCGTCCCGGCGATAAACGCCTGGTGGGCTACGTCATCGAGTCGGTGACCGGGAGCGCTGAGCCGGCCGCGATACGTGCGGCGCTGGCCGAGCGGCTGCCGGCCTATATGGTTCCGGCCGCGGTCGTGGTGCTCGAGGCGCTGCCGTTGACGGTCAACGGCAAACTCGACACCCGCGCCCTGCCGGCACCGGAATACGCCGCTGAGGCGTATCGGGCCCCGGCCACCCACACCGAGGAGATCCTGGCCGGGATTTATGCCCAGGTGTTGGGGTTGGAGCGGGTCGGGGTCGAGGACTCGTTTTTCGAGTTGGGTGGGGACAGTATTTTGTCGATGCGGGTGGAGGCTCGAGCGCGGGTGGCTGGTGTGTTGTTGAGGCCGCGTGATGTTTTTGTTGAGCAGACTGTGGCGGGGTTGGCCCGGGTGGCCCGGGTGGCCGGGGTGGCCGACGGTGGTGGCCTCGTCGATGAGGGTGTGGGGTTGGTGGCCGTCACGCCGATCATGTGGTGGCTGCGCGGGGTGGGTGGCTCGGTGGAGCAGTTCAATCAGGCGGTGTTGCTGCAGGCTCCGGTGGGGGTCACCGAGGCCGATGTGGTGGTGTTGTTGCAGGCGGTGCTGGATGGGCATGCCATGTTGCGGTTACGCGTGGAGGATGACGGGGCCGGGGGGTGGTCGTTGCAGGTGCCCGAGGTCGGGTCGGTGGATGCGCGCGGGTGTCTGCAGGTGGTGGCGGTGTTGTCGGATGTGGCGGTGCTGGAGGCGCGGTCGCGGTTGAACCCGGCCGCGGGTGTGATGCTCAGTGCGGTGTGGGTGGCCAGCACGGCTCAGCTGGTGGTGATCGTTCACCATTTGGTCGTTGATGGGGTGTCGTGGCGGATTGTGTTGGAGGACCTCGACATGGCGTGGGCGCAGCATCGCGGTGGGCAGCAGGTGGTGTTGCCGGCGACGGGGACGTCGTTTGGCCGGTGGGCGTCGCTGCTGGCTGAACATGCGTACGCCCCGGAGGTGGTGGCTCAGGCGCAGACGTGGCGGCAGGTGGCCGCGACCCCGGCGGTGTTGCCGGCGGTGCGCCCGGGGGCGGATACCTACCAGAGTGCTGGCCGGTTGTCGGTGTCGCTGGATGTTGAGACGACACGGCTGCTGTTGGGGGAGGTGCCGGCGGCGTTTCATGCCGGGATACACGACATTCTTGTGATCGGGTTCGGGTTGGCGCTGGGGCAGTGGTTGGGCAGCGGTGGGGCCCCGATCGGTATTGACGTGGAGGGCCACGGCCGTCACGAGGAGCTGGGCCCGGATGTGGATTTATCGCGCACGGTGGGGTGGTTCACCGCTAAGTACCCGGTGGCGTTGAGGATGGGTGGGTTGTCTTGGGCGCAGGTGGTGGCCGGTGAGGCGGGGTTGGGGGCGTTGATCAAGGACGCCAAAGAACAGCTTCGGGCCCTGCCGGATGCGTTGTCTTATGGTGTGCTGCGCTATGTGAACACCGAGGTTGACCTGGGTGGACCGGACCCGGTGATCGGGTTCAACTATCTGGGGCGGCTGGGCACTGCAGCCCCCGAGACCTCTGGTGTGCTCTGGCAACTCAGCGGGGACAGTGTGTCGATCATCGGCGCCGCCGGGAAGGTGCCGATGGCGTTGGCGCACACTGTGGAACTCGATGCCGTCATCGTGGACACTGAGGCCGGCCCGCAGTTACACGCGGCCTGGACGTGGGCGCCCTCGGTGTTAGATGAGGCGCGGGTCGGCCGGCTTGGCCGGTTGTGGTTTGAGGCTCTGACCGGCGTCTGCGCGCATGTGCGGCGCGGTGGGGGCGGGTTGACCCCGTCCGATATTGTGCCGGCACGGCTGAGTCAGTCCCAGATCGACGATCTGTGCCGGCAGTACCGGGTCGCTGACGTGTTGCCGTTGACCCCGCTGCAGCAGGGGTTGCTGTTTCACGCTGGCACCGTGCAGGGCAGTGGTGAGGACCTGTACGCGGTGCAAGTGGGTATCACGCTGAGTGGTCCGTTGGATCCCGACCGGCTGCGCGGTGCGGTGCACACGGTGGTCAATCGGTATCCCAACCTGGTGGCCCGATTCTGCGACCGGTTCGACCGGCCGGTGCAGGTCATCGCGGCCGATCCGGTGGCGCCCTGGCGGTATCTCGACCTGGACGGTGGCGCCGACCTTGATATCGAGGAGCAGATCGAGCGGGTATGTGCTGCCGAACGCGCCGCGGTCTGCAACCTGGCTGAGCAGCCGGTGTTTCGGGCCGCGTTGATCCGCACCGCCGAAAACCGGCACCGGATGGTGCTCACTAACCACCACATCGTGGTCGATGGCTGGTCGATACCGATCCTGCTACGCGAAATATTTGCCAGCTATCACAGACAGCCGCTGCCCGGGGCCGTACCGTACCGCAGGTTTGTGACCTGGCTGGCCGGTCGGGACCTCGGGGCCGCCCGCGACGCTTGGGCGCAGGTGTTGGCCGGGTTTGATGCCCCTACCCTGGTAGGCCCGCCGGGTCGGTTAGAGCCGGGGCCGCGAGACGTGGCATCGTTTCGGTTGTCGGCCACCGCCACCGTCGCGCTTGGCGAGTTGGCCCGCGCACACCGTGTCACCGTCAGCACGGTGTTGCAGGCCTGCTGGGCGCAGCTGCTGTGTGGGCTGACCGGCCAACGGGACGTCGTCTTCGGCACCACCGTCTCGGGGCGGCCGGTCGAGGTGACCGGCGCGAACTCGATGGTGGGGCTGTTGATCAACACGGTGCCGGTGCGGGCGACCATCACCGCGGCTACCACCACCGCAGACCTGCTCGACCAGTTGCACCGCGGCCACACCCACACTCTGGAGCACCAGCATCTGGGGCTGCCGGAGATCCACCGTATCGCCGGTCATGACCAGCTGTTCGACACCTTGTTCATCTACGAGAACTATCCGGTCGACACCGCCATGGTGTCGAGTGTGCACGAGTTGAGCATCAGCGAGATCACCGGCCGCGAATCCACCCACTACCCACTCGCGGTGGCCGCCCTGCCCGGAGCTGAACTGGGGCTGCGCGTCGAATTCAACACTGATGTGTTCGACGCGGCCAGCATCCACACGCTGATCCGGCGGTTCGAGCGGGTGGTGGCGGCGATGGTCGGGGATCCGACCCGGCCGGTGTCATCGATTGATGTGCTCGATGAGGTTGAGCGCACCCGCCTGCAGGAGTGGGGAAACCAGGCGGTGTTGACTCGGGCTCCCAACTTGCCGGCGGTCTCGATTCCGCAGGTGTTCTCCGCGCAGGTCGCGCGCACGCCGGAGGCGGTGGCGGTCACCTTCGAGGGCTGCTCGTGGACTTACCGTGAGCTGGAGGACGCTGCTACCGGGTTAGCGCAGGGGCTGGCCGCTCACGGGGCACGACCGGGTCAGTGTGTGGGGTTGCTGTTTGCCCGGTCGGCTGAGGCGATCATCGCGATCCTGGCGGTGCTCAAGACCGGTGCGGCCTATGTGCCGATTGATCCCGCGCTGCCTGATGCCCGGATCGGGTTCATGCTCACCGATGCCGCCCCGATCTTGGCGGTCACCATCACCGCGCTGACCGACCGGTTCGACGGCCACGATGTGGTGGTCATCGATGTTAACGACCCCACCCCAGACACCCAGTCCCGCATCGCATTACCGGCGCCGGCAGCCGAGGACATTGCCTATCTCATCTACACCTCGGGCACCACCGGGACACCTAAAGGGGTAGCCATCACCCACCACAACGTGATCGGGTTGTTGGGGTCTGTGGGCCCGGGTGTGGTGGCTCCGGGACAGGTGTGGACGCAGTGGCATTCCTACAGTTTCGACGTCTCGGTGTGGGAGATCTTTGGGGCGCTGCTCAGTGGTGGGCGGCTGGTCGTGGTGCCCGAAGAGGTGGTGCGCTCGCCGCGGGACTTCCACGCCCTACTAGTCAACGAACAGGTCAGTGTCTTGAGCCAAACCCCGTCGGCGGTGGGGTCGCTCAACCCTGAGGGTCTGGGATCGGTGACGTTGGTAGTGGCCGGTGAGGCCTGCCCGGCCGAGGTGGTGGATCGGGGGGCGCCCGGGCCGGGGATGGTCAACGGCTACGGCCCCACCGAGGCCACGATATAAGCGGCGACCAGTGCACGGCCGGGAGCGGGGGCGGGGGTGGCGCCGGCCGG
>JAAEPF010000028.1 GCA_024222295.1 Actinomycetes bacterium | reverse complement strand
TTGCCTCGTTGGCGATCGAGATGCGTTCACCGATTCTTCCCTGTTCATCGGAGACCCGAAGACCACCGGCACGGGCACGATCCTGGGCCTCACGCTGCATCGACTCCAGTCGAATAGCGCTCCTGCGAACGGAGGCAAGCTGGTTCCTGAGGATCTCAGTGAAGTCCGTGTCGTTGATCACCATCAACCGTCGTACCGCGGATCGAGCTTCCCCATGGGGTCGCTCATCAAGCTCAAAGGTGTCGGTACCCGCAGCGGTGATGTTGTAGGTGTCTCCGGGCGCGGCGTCCCCGTACTCCCCCGAGCAGCCGGTGCCTTCGTCGCCCACGACCGCCGACAGCATGGCCGGCAGCCCGCTCTGGGTCGTGGCTTCGGCCAACACCTCGGCGACCGCGGCGCTCGGGTCGTCGAGCAGGGTGTCGGAGTGGTCGTCGGCGTCGCTGACCACGACCACGTGCAGCACGGCGTCCGCGCGCCGGAACCCGCGGTTGGCCCCGCTCGCCAGCGGCTCGCCCAGCGCGGCCACGGCCGCCGCCAGCCCCGCTTCGTCGGCGGTGCCTGCGGTGCCCACCGCGACCGCTCGGGCGAAGTCGCCGATCGGGTCGTCGGACTCGCGGGTGACGATCCAGGGATTGCCGAGGAGCTGCCCGGTGGCCT
>JAAEPF010000027.1 GCA_024222295.1 Actinomycetes bacterium | reverse complement strand
GGCGAGCGATGGTGGCCAAGACCGAAGGTGTTGCTGGCATCTGTGGGTATCTGTGCACTCGCAGAGGGCGTGTAGGCCGGACAAAGTGCTTTTCGTGAACGCGAACTGGCCGAGCCGATGCCCTCTCTCTCTCAACCTGGGGCGTGATTGGTCGGGTTCAGCGTCCTGTGACACTCCGAGTCGGGGCTGAACCGAGGATGTCGAGTGAGAATGAGCGGCATTTTCGAGGTTCAGGCGCACGAGTGCGCTCCGCTGGCAGCGAATCAGCTCCGCAGCTCGGTCAGGAGGCCCACTCGATGTCGAACTCCGGTGGGGCACGGGCCGGGGCCGGACCGAACTCGTCGGGGGCCAGGCCGAGGTGATCGAGGATGGCCTTGATCGCGACGGGGTCTGTGATCTGCGCCACGAGCTGGCGGCGGCCTCCGCAGCCGGCACAACGGAGGACATCAACGAGGAACGTGCGACGTAGGAGCTGCGCCCACGGGACCCTGCCCGCCGGCGCCAGCCCGCCGGGCCGGATGTGCGAGCAATCCGCGTCGGCCTCGGGGTGGGGCACGACAACATCCCGCACCGAGGACGAGGGGGCCAGCGCACGACCTTCCCGGTGTCCGACACCTTCCTGCTTCAGGGGGGCAGCGAACTGACCGGGTTCGACGGCGGGAACGCCGCCGAGTCGGGCTTCCTGCTC
>JAAEPF010000026.1 GCA_024222295.1 Actinomycetes bacterium | reverse complement strand
CTCTTGAGCGAACGAACGGCGGAACCGATCGACCGATCGGTATCGCCGAGGTCGAAGACCCGAGCGAGTAAAGAGTAGGCGTCCAGCCAACACAGCATCGACCGCGGCTGCGCGCTCAGGTACCTGAATCGGTTGCCGGCACGTGGGTTGCTGCCGCGGGGAGCCACTGCTCCCGGATGGCCTGCGGCGTCAGCGCCGATGGTCGCTCGTCCAGCCGGCCGAGGATCTCCACCAGGTAGCGCTCGGGGTCGAGGCCTTGCATCAGGCAGGTCCCGAACAGGGTGTAGTAGGTCGTGGCCGCGCGCGCGCCCCGCGGCGACCCCGCGAACGTGTAGTTGTGTTTGCCCTTCACGGGTCGGCGCAGGTCTCGCTCGGTGTCGTTGTTGTGGCAGGGAATTGTCGGAACGTCCAAGAACACCACGAGGCGGTCCCACTGATTCCGCACGTAGCTCAAGGCCTTGTGGATGGGGTCGCGGGGTACGACCTTGGGCAGCTCCTCCTCCACCCAGCGCTTGAAGCCATCGACGATGGGGCGGCACAGCTCCTTTCGGATCTCGAGACGTCGATCGACCTCGGCGCTCATCACGGTGCGCTCGGCCATGAACAGCAGACGGATGGTCGTCAGCGCCGTCGTCGCCCGCGCGGAGTCGGTCTTGATGGCCTCGTAGAAGTATCGCCGCGCATGTGCCCAGCACCCAGCCCGGGTGACGGCCTCCGCCTTCTCGAGGAGGTTGAAGTCGGTGGCGCCGTCGATGACAACCGTGCCCTGGAAGCCCTCGAACAAGGCGGCCACCGTCGTCGCCTCCTTGTTGCTGGTGTAGGCGAACACCACGGAGTCGTGGTTGCCGTAGGCCCAGAAGTGCCCGTGGTGCGCCTTGCCCTTGGTGCGGCTCCGGTCCAGGACCGGCATGCCCGTCGCATCGGCGCGCAGCCAGGTCCCCGAAAGGACCTCCATCACCAGCACGTTCACGATGGGCCGCAGCAGCTCGCCCAGCTCCATCATCCACCGAGACGGCGTGGACCGGCGCGGGCCGGGGCCCCCACGACCGGACGGCGGCGACGGCCGGCACCAGCGCGGGTGGGCCACGGGCCTTTCGCCGGCCGCGGTGGCCCTGGGCCGGCGGGCG